>NZ_JBGGTQ010000007.1 GCF_041320705.1 Kineococcus mangrovi | reverse complement strand
CCGCCCCACCGCCCGTCGTGCCCCCCGCACCCTGGCCGCCGCCGCCCTCCTCCTGGCCCTGGCCGCACCGCAGGCCGGCGCGGCGACCGTCCCTCCGGCCCAGGACCAGCTGACGGCGCTGGCCGCCCAGGCCGCGGGCGCGCTGGAGACCTACCAGCAGGCGCTCCAGGCGCAGCAGGACGCCCAGGTCGCCGCCGACGCGGCCCAGCAGGACCTGGCCGCGGCCGACGCGGTGCTGGCCCAGAGCCGCGAGGAGATCGGCGGCTGGGCGTCCCAGGCCTACCGCGGGACGGGCGGCCTGAACGAGCTGTCCGGGGTCGCCGTCCTGCTCGACCCCCGGCGCACCGGTGACGTCAGCTCGCAGCTGGCCACGATCGACCGCGTCGGCGGGCAGTACGCCGAGGTCGTCGAGACGGCCCGGCAGGCGCGGGCCCGCCAGGAGGCCGCCACCGACCGGGCCACCGCCGCGGTGGACGCGGCGCGGTCCACCGCCGAGCAGGCCCTCGCGGCCAAGTCCGCGGCCGACGCGGCCGTGCAGCAGCAGCTCGTCGCGTACTCGGCGCAGCAGCGCACGACGGCGGGGCTGGACCCGCTGGCCCCGGACGCGGCGGTCGTCGACCGGGCCCGGGCGTTCCTGTCCAGCACGCAGGCGTGCGCGGGCGGGGTCCTTACCGGGTACGCCAACGGCCTGCTGCCCGTGGAGGCGCTGTGCGGGTTGTACGCCGCGCCGGGTCAGCAGCTGCGGGCCGACGCCGCCCACGCCTTCGAGGCGCTGTCGCAGGCGTTCCAGGCCGACTTCGGCACGCCGCTGGTCGTGACCGACTCCTACCGCTCGCTGGGTGAGCAGATCGACGTCAAGGCCCGCAAACCCGGACTGGCCGCCGCACCGGGGACGTCCCGCCACGGACTGGGCCTGGCCGTCGACCTCGGCGGCGGGGTGCAGGACGCCGTTTCGGTGCAGCACCAGTGGATGGACCGGAACGCGGCGTTGTTCGGGTTCGTCAACCCGGCCTGGGCCCAGGGGTCGCCCGGGCCGTTCGAGCCGTGGCACTGGGAGTTCGTGGCCGCCTGAGGACGTCGTCCACGACCGTGGTGCAGCCGGCCCGCGCAGCGGGCACGTGGCCGGGGGGCCGCTTGCTCGCCGGCAACTCCCCCGGGGGCCGCGGGCGGCGGTCCTCGCCACCGACGCGCGCGGGAGACCGAGGGCCCGGGGCCTCGCCCCGGGCCGGTGCCGGTCCGGCGACGGGGAGCCGATCCCCCTGCGGCGGAGCGCCCGGTGCTGGAACGACGAAGGCCCCGACCTGCTGGTCGGGGCCTCACCTGTGTGTCCGAGGGGGGACTTGAACCCCCACCCACTATGCGTGGACTAGCACCTCAAGCTAGCGCGTCTGCCTATTCCGCCACCCGGACGAGTGGTCCCGCACCGGCCCGTGAGCCCGTGCGAACGAGGAAAACCGTAGCACGCCAGGGGGGTCCCCCACGCCACCCGTCGCCCCGCTGCGCCGGTCGGGCGACCGGGTCTGCGGTCGGCGGGGCGCGGTGCCGATCACCGGGGGGTGAGCCACGTCCTCCTCGAACCCCGCCCGCGCCCGGAGCCCGCGGTGCTCGCGAGCGCCCTGGTGGAGGGGGTGGAGCGGGTGGTCCGTGGTCGGCGCGCGGCGGTCGAGCTGCTGGTGACGGCGGTGCTGGCGCGTGGGCACGTGCTCGTGGAGGACGTGCCGGGCAGTGGCAAGACGACGTTGGCGACGGCGTTCGCGGCGAGCGTGGGTGCTGCGTTCGGGCGGGTGCAGGCGACGGCGGACCTGCTGCCGGCGGACGTGACGGGGTCGGGTGTGTGGGACCCGGCGGCCGGGGGGTTCCGGTTCGTGCCGGGTCCGGTGTTCGCGCCGGTGGTCCTGGTCGACGAGCTGAACCGCACGTCGCCGCGGACGCAGTCGGCGTTCCTGGAGGCGATGGAGGAGCGGGCGGTGACGGTCGACGGGGTCCGTCACCGGTTGCCGGACCCGTTCGTGGTGGTGGCGACGCAGAACCCGGTGGAGCAGCACGGGACGTACCCGTTGCCGGAGGGGCAGCTGGACCGTTTCGCGGTGCGTCTGGTGCTGGGTCCGGTCGCCGAGGAGGTGGAGCGGCAGGTGCTGCGTGAGCAGTTGGCGGGCAACCGTCCTGAGGGGTTGGCGCCGGTGCTGGACCTGGCGGACCTGCTGCGGTTGCAGGAGGCGACGGCGGCCGTCCACGTGGGGGACGCGGTGCTGGACCTGGCGGTGCGGTTGTGCCGGGCCACGCGCACCGATGCGCGGGTGCGGTTGGGGGCCGGGACGCGGGCGGCGTTGACGCTGGTGCGGTGCGCGCAGGGCCGGGCGTTGCTGGCCGGGCGCGAGCACGTCCTGCCCGAGGACGTGCAGGCGCTGGTGGTGCCGGTGCTGGCCCACCGTCTCGTCCCGGCCGAGGTCCAGGGGGTGGCCCAGGGGGTGGTCGGGGAGGGGGCGGCGGCCCGGTCGCTGTCCCAGGAGCGGTTGGCGGCGGGCATCGCGCAGCACGTGCCGGTGGACCTGCGCCGGTGAGCGCCGCTGTGCCCCACCTGCCGGCCGGTGAGTCGGCCGTGACGGAGGCGGTGTCGCCGGCCGGGGTCCGTTGGCGGCGGGTCGCGCTGGTGACGGCGGGTCCGGCGCTGCTGGTGCTGTCGGTGGGGGTCGGCAACCGGTGGCTCACCCTGGTCGGGTGCCTGCTGCTGGCCGCGGTCGGGTTGGCGTCGCTGACGGCGCCGGTGGTGGGTGCGTTGACGGTCGCCGTCCAGCGGCCCGCGCGGGTCGGGGTCGGTGACGTCGTCGAGCACGTCGTGCGGGTGCGGAACACGGGGAGCCGGACCTCGCCGCCGCTGGTGCTGCACCTGGGCGGGGACGTCCTGTCGCCGGCGCACGCCGGGGTGCCCGGGCTGGAGCCGGGGCAGGTCGTGGTGCTGCGCGTGCCGCGGTCCGCGCCGGTGCGCGGTGCGGGTGGGGGTACCGAGGTGGTCCTGGAGTGGGCCGATGCGTTGGGGGTCGTCCTGCAGCGGCGGCGGGCCGTGGTGCCCGCACCGGTCCACGTGCACCCGGCTCCGGCGGCCGTGCCGGTCCTGCCCGGACCGGCTGCGCGTGCCGGGGCCGACGACGTCGCGGGGGTGCGGCCGTTCCGCCGGGGCGATGCGGGTGGGGCCGTGCACTGGCGGGCCTCGGCGCGCCGGGGGTCCGGTCCGGGCGGTCCGGCGCTCGTCGTCGTCGAGCGTGAGGCTCTGCCCGTGGGGCTGCGCGTCGTGGTCCTGCCCGCGCCCGGGGAGACGACGGGTGCGGAGTTCGAGGCCGTTCTCGGTCAGGCCGCGGCGGTGGTCCTGGCCGACGTGGCCGCGGGTCGGCGCGTGGGGGTCCTGGGCGCGGACGGGGCCGTCCGTGAGGGTCTGGCCGCGCTCGACGTGCTGGCCGTGGCCCGTCCGTGCGCCCGCTCGCTCGGGGCGGCGGTGGAGGCGGCCGGTCCCGACGGTGAGGTGGTGCTGGCCCGTGCCGGGGGGTGGCGACGCCGGTGAGGCCCCTCACGTCGGCTGCCGCGCTCTCGCGGGTCGCCCCCGTCGCCCCCGTCGCCGCGGCTGCCGCTCCCCCGCTGCCGGACCTGCTGGGCACCCACGTGCCCGCGCGGGCCGCGGTGCGCTGCGCCGGGTTCGCCGTGGTCGCGGCGGCGCTCGCGCTGACGGTCTCGGGCGCTCTGCCCGCGGCGGCGCTGGTGGGCGTCTCGGGTGTGGTCGCCGTGGCGCTGGTCCTGCGCGGGCGCAGCCCCGTCCTGGACCAGGTGCTGGGGGCCTGCGGCGTGCTGGCGAGCGCCGTGGCGGTGCCGGGGCTGGTGGCGGGGGGTGGGGTGTCGGTGGTGGCGGCGGTGTCGCCGGTGCTGGCGCTGGCGCTGGCGGTGCGGCAGTTCGCGGTGGCGCGGTCGGTGCGTGCGGTGCGGTCGGTGCTGGGGTTGTCGGTGCTGGTGACGGTGGCGGCGGCGGGGACGGCTCCGTCGGCGGCGCTGGTGGGGCCGGTGGTGCTGGTGTGGGGGTCGGTGCTGGCGGGGTTGGCGTGCGCGGTGCCGCACCGGCCGGTGGACGGGCGGGTGGTGCGGCGGGCCGCGGCGGGGTCGGTGGTGGCCTCGACGGTGGCGCTGGTGCTGTTCCTGCTGGTGCCGGTGCCGTCGTCGGGTGGTGGTGCGCTGGGTGGTCTGGGTGGTCTGGGCGGCGGGGCCGGCGGGGGCGGGCCGGTGGGGGCGCCGGTGCGTTCGGTGCAGGCGTACGCGGGGGGCACGTTGGACCTGTCGGCGCGCGGTGGGTTACCGGCGACGGAGCTGCTGCGGGTGCCGGCGGGGTCGCCGTCGTTGTGGCGGTCGGGGGTCCTGGACGTCTACGACGGGCGGACGTGGGTGTCCTCGGGGAACCCGGTGCGTTGGGCGTCGGCGGCGGCGGGGTACGTGGCGGTCCCGGAGCCGGGGGCCTCGGACGTGGAGCGGGTCGACGACGTCGAGCCGTTGGGGTCCTACCCGGCGGTGGTGAGCGCGGGGTCGCCGGTGGGGGTGCGGACGTCGTCGGAGCTGTTCGACGGGGCGTCGGGGCTGGTGCTGGCGCAGGAGGGGTCGTCCTACCGGGTGGTGTCGCGGGTGGTGCCGTCGGTGGACGGGCCGCAGGACGGGTCGGTGCCGTCGGTGCCGGGGGTGGCGGCGGTGCCGCAGGACGTGGCCCGGTGGACGCAGCTGCCTGCCGGGGTGCCGCGGCGGGTGCGGGAGCTGGGGGTGCGGTTGGCGGGTGGCCGGGACCCGGTGGCGGCGGCGCGGGCGGTCTCGGCGCACCTGCGGTCGGTGGCGCGGTACTCGTTGGAGGCGCCGGTGCCGGCGGCCGGGCAGGACGCGGTGGACGCGTTCGTGTTCCAGGACCGGGTGGGGTTCTGCGAGCAGTTCGCGACCGCGGAGGTGGTGCTGCTGCGCTCGGCGGGGTTCCCGGCGCGGCTGGTGACGGGTTTCGCGGGGGGTGAGTCCTCGGGGGGTGCTCGGGTGTTCCGGTCGGCGGACGCGCACGCGTGGGTGGAGGTGTGGGTGCCGGGGGCGGGGTGGGTGTCCTCGGACCCGACGGCGGGGGCGCCCCTGGTGGGGGACGGCGCGGGTGCTCGGGGGTGGTGGCGAGGGGCGTGGGCGCAGGTGCAGCGGCTGGTGGAGCGGGTGCTGGCCGATGCGGGGGCGCGGGCGCTGGTGGCGGTCGTGCTGGTGGTGCTGCTGGTGGCGGCCGTGGTGGTCGTGCGGTGGTGGTCCCGCAGGTGGTCCCGGCGGGGGGCGCCTGCGGTGGTGGTGGGCCCGGCGGGTCGTCGGCAGGACCCGGCGGTGGGGGCGTTGCTGGTGGCGGTGGCCCGGTTCGACGGGGCGTTGCCGCCGCGGTGGCGGCGGGGGGCTGCGGAGGGCGTGTCGGACTGGCGGGGGCGGTTAGTGGGGGCTGTGCAGGTGTGCGGGCCGCACGCCTCGACGGAGGCGGCGGGGGACGCGGGGGCGGACGCGGTGGCCGCGGCGGTGGCGGCGCTGGAGGTGGTGGAGCGGGCGTGCTTCGGGCGGGTGCTGCCGGGGCGGGGGGAGCTGCTGGGCGCGTGCGGGGCGTTGGAGGGGGCCTCCTCGGTCCTGCTGGCGCGGCAGCGCGGGTCGGCGGTGCGCTCGGGCGGGTGACCTGGGCGAGCGGGGCGTTCGCCGGCGGTTAACCTGAGTTCCCGCCACGCGGGTGGTCCTGCCGCTCCTTTGGTGGATCATGACGGACCTCGTACGGTGAGCCACCGCCGCGCGGCCGACGACCAGATCGGGGAAGCCCTTGTTCGACCCTTCCAGCACCGAGGCCGCCCCCGCGCACCGCGTGGGGTCTCCCTTCCAGGGGAACTCGACGTTCGCGCCGGCGAACGCGGCGTTGCTGTCGATCTCGCACGTGGAGGCGCCGACGGTGGTGCCCTCGTCGTACTTCGACGAGGTCCTGGCGCCGACGCTGGAGCGCCTGCGGCTGCGCCCGGGCCTGCTGGAGAAGGTCGCCGGGGTGCAGGAGCGGCGCTGGTGGGCGCCGGGTCAGCGGGCCTCGGACGTCGCCGCGGAGTGCGGGGCGAAGGCGCTGTCGGAGGCCGGGGTGGACGCCTCGGAGGTCGGGATGGTCATCTCCACGACGGTGACGCGCCCGCACCTGGAGCCGGCGGTGGCGACGAGCGTGCACCACGGGATGGACCTGCCGACGTCGGCGTTGAACTTCGACATCGCCAACGCGTGCCTGGCGTGGGTGAACGGGGTGCAGGTGGCGTCGGCGATGATCGACGCGGGCATGATCCGGTACGCGGTGGTGCTGGGCGCCGAGGACGTGCGCTCGATGCACGAGGGCACGATCTCCCGGTTGCAGCGCGAGGGCATCACGCGCAAGGACTTCCTCAACGAGTTCGCGACGATGACGCTGGGCTGCGGGGCGGCGGCGGCGGTCATCGGCCGCGCCGACGAGCACCCCGAGGGGCACCGGATCGTGGGGGGCGTCTCGCGGGCCGGCACGGCCCACCACGAGCTGTGCATCGGGGACATGAACCACATGCGCACCGACGCCAAGCTGATGCTGACCGAGGGCATCGAGATCGTCTCGGACGCCTTCGAGGCCGGTGACGCGCTGTGGGGGTGGCGGGAGGCGAAGAAGTTCGTCATCCACCAGATCTCGCGCGTGCACACCGAGACGCTGGTGGACCGGATCGGGGTGGACCCGGCGAAGGTGCCGATGACGTTCCCGACGTGGGGGAACGTGGGGCCGATCTCGCTGCCGATGACGCTGGCCGCCTCGGCGCCGGATTTCTCGGCCGGGGACAAGGTCATCGCGATGGGCGTGGGGTCGGGGCTGAACACGGCGATGCTCGAGCTGGCGTGGTGAGCGGAGGTCGTCTCGCAGTCCTGCCGGCGGTGACGCCGGCTCCGGACCTGCCCGGGTGGGACCGGCGGTGGTCGCGGTTGGTGGAGGCGGTCGACCACGACGGCGCCGTCCGGACGTGGCACGTGCTGGACACCGCGCCCGAGGGCGGCGACGCGATCGGGACGTTGCTGTGCGTGCACGGCAACCCGACGTGGTCGTACCTGTGGCGGGGCCTGGCCTCGGCGGCCTCGGCGGTGCAGCTGGGCTGGCGCGTGGTGGCGGTCGACCAGCTGGAGATGGGTTTCTCCGAGCGCACCGGCACGGTGCGGCGCCTGGGTGAACGGGTGCAGGACCTGAGGGGGTTGGTGGACGCCCTGCAGCTGTCCGGTCCGGTGGTGGCGGTCGGTCACGACTGGGGCGGGGTCGTCGTCTCGGGGTGGGCCGCGGCCGAGCTGGCGCGGCACGAGGGCCGGCACGGGGGCCGGTCGCGGGTCCGGCTGGCCGGGCTGGTCGTGGCGAACACCGCGGCGAGCTGGCCGGTGGACGCGGGCGCGCCGGGGGTGCTGTCGGCGGTGCTCGCCCCGGGGGTGCGTCCCCTCGTGACGTCCCGCTCGCAGGCCTTCCTGCGCACGACGCTGGCGTTGCCGCGCCCGGCGCTGCCGGCGGCGGTGAAGGCGGCCTACCGCTCGCCGTACCGCAGCGCGGGCGAGCGCGCCGGGATCGACGCGTTCGTCGCGGACGTGCCGGTCGGGGCCGGGCACCCGAGCCGCGCGGCCCTGGACGGGGTCAGCGCCGGGGTGGGCGCGATCGCGGCCGCGAGGGTCCCCACGCTGGTGGCGTGGGGACCGCGGGACCCGGTGTTCGGCGAGTGGTTCCTGCGGGACTGGCGCACCCGGGTGCCGCACGCGGACGTGCACCGCTTCGAGGGGGCCTCGCACCTGACGCCGGAGGACCCCGCGTTCGCCGGTGTGGTGCTGCGGTGGCTGGACGAGCGGGTGCTGCGCCCGACGCCCCCGCCCGGAGACGCCCGGCCCGCACCGGCCGCGCGGTCGCCGCGGTTGTGGGCCGCGCTGGGTGAGCGCGCGGGTGACCCGCAGGTCGCGGGCACGCCCGCCGTGGTGCAGATGCCGGCCGTGCGTGCCGGCGGGTCCTCCTCCCGCGCGCCGCGGACGACGTCGTGGGCCGAGCTGGACCGCCGCACCCGTGAGCTCGCGGCGGGGTTCGTGCTGCGGGGCGTGCAGCCGGGGCAGCGGGTCTCCCTGCTGGTCCCGCCCGGGGCGGACCTGACGGCCGCGCTGTACGCGCTGCTGCGGATCGGTGCGGTCGCCGTCGTCGCCGACGCCGGTCTGGGCGTGCGGGGCCTGTCGCGGGCGGTGACCGGTGCCGGCGTCGACTGGGTCGTGGGGGTGCCCAAGGCGCTGCTGGCGGCGCGGGTGCTGCGCTGGCCGGGCCGGCGGGTGTCGGTCGCGGACCTGACCGACGTGGCCCGGGCCGGGGCCGCGCGCCTGGCCGCAGGGTTCGAGCTGCCCGCCGAACCGCGGGCCGAGTCCGAGGCCGCGGTGCTGTTCACCTCCGGGTCCACCGGTCCGGCGAAGGGCGTCGTCTACACGCACGGGCAGCTGTGGCAGCTGGCGCGGGCGATGGGGGCGGTCGTCCGGATCGGGCCGGGGCAGCCGCTGGTGTCGGCGTTCGCTCCGTTCGCGCTGTTCGGGCCCGCCCTGGGCGCCACGTGCGTGGTGCCGGCGATGGACGTCACGAAACCGGCGACGCTGACCGCGACGGCCCTGGCCGAGGCGGTCGAGGCGGCCGGGGCGACGTCGGCGTTCCTGTCCCCCGCCGCCGTCGTCAACGTGCTGGCCACCGCCGGTGACCTCACCCCGGCCCGGCGCGCGGCGCTGGCGCGGGTGCGCACGCTGCTCTCGGCCGGGGCGCCGGTGCCGACACCGCTGCTGCAGCGGGTGCGCGAGCTCATGCCGCTGGCCGACCCGCGCACTCCGTACGGGGCCACCGAGGTGCTGCCGGCCACCGACGTGGGCCTGTCGGACATCCTGGAAGCCGGTGCCGGAGAAGGCATCTGCGTGGGCCTGCCCGTGGAGGGCGTCACCGTGGCGGTCGCGCCGCTGGACGCCGAGGGCCGCGCCGGCACCGACCTGGTGACCACCCCCGGCCTCCTCGGGGAGGTCGTCGTGGGTGGCGAGCACGTCAAGGACCACTACGACCAGCTGTGGGCCACGCAGGCCGCGAGCGTCGACGTGCGACCCTCCCCGACGTTGCTGGGGGCGGTGCGGGCCGGGCGCTGGCACCGCACCGGCGACGTCGGGCACCTCGACGAGCGCGGCCGGGTGTGGATCGAGGGCCGCCTGGCGCACGTGGTCACCACCGCCGAGGAGGTCGTCACCCCCGTCGGGGTGGAGCAGCGCGCCGAGACCGTCGCGGGGATCGCGCGGGCCGCCCTCGTCGGCGTCGGGCCGCGCGCGGCGCGCCAGCTCGTCCTCGTCGCCGAACCCGACCCGGCCGTGGTCGCGGGCCTGAGGCGCACGACGGTCGCCGACCCGGTCCTGGCGCAGGCGGTCCGGGAGGCGACGGGCCGCAACCTGGTCGCCGTGCTGCTGGTCCCGGCGCTGCCGACGGACGTGCGGCACAACTCCAAGATCGACCGGGTGCGGGTCTCGTCGTGGGCCGGGCGGGTCCTGGCGGGCGAGCGGGCGGGAGCACTGGCGTGAAGGTCCTCGTGACGGGTGCCAGCGGGATGCTGGGCCGTGAGACCGCGCGGGCGCTGGCCGCCCGCGGCGACGACGTGCGCGTCCTGCAGCGCCGCACCGCCGGCGGGGGTTTCGCGGAGGTCCTCGGCTCGGTCACCGACCCGGCCGCGTGCGCGCGGGCCGTCGAGGGGGTCCAGGCCGTCGTCCACCTCGCCGCGAAGGTGTCGGTCACCGGCCCGCACCCGGAGTACGTCGCCACCAACGTCGAGGGGACCGCGAACCTGCTCCTCGCGGCCCGCGCGGCGGGGGTGTCCCGGTTCGTCATGGTCTCCTCCCCCTCGGTCGCCCACGCCGGGTCCGCCCTCGTCGGGGTGGGCACGACACCCGCCGACCCCGCCGCCGCGCACGGCTCCTACGCGCAGACCAAGGCGCAGGCCGAGCTGCTGGCGCTGGCCGCCGACTCCCCCGCGTTCGCCGTGTGCGCGGTCCGCCCGCACATCGTGCTCGGCCCCGGGGACACCCAGCTCGTGCAGCGCATCGCCGACCGCGCCCGCGCCGGGCGGCTGCCGCTGCTGGACGACGGCACCGCGCTCATCGACACCACCTACGTCGACAACGCGGTGGACGCCCTGCTCGCCGCGCTGGACCGCTGCCCCGACGACGGCGTGCACGGGCAGGCGTTCGTCGTCACCAACGGCGAACCCCGCACGGTGAGCGAGGTCTTCGCCCGCATCTGCGCCGCCGCGGGGGTTCCCGCACCGACGCGGCGGGTGCCCTCGGTGCTCGCCAAGGCGGCCGGCAGCGTCGTGGAACGGGTCTGGACGCGGTTCGGGCTGCCCGACGAGCCGCCCATGACGCGGTTCCTGGCCGAGCAGCTGTCCACGGCCCACTGGTTCGACATCGCCCGCACCCGCGAGCGCCTCGGCTGGACGCCGCGGGTCCCCCTCGACGAGGGTTTCGGCCGCCTCGCCGGGGGGTTCGAGTCCCGTTAGGGTCGTCCGGGTGATCAAAGGGCCGGCTCTGACCCCCGGGCAGCGACGTGCCCGGACCGCACGACGTGTCGAGGAGGCCCGCCGCGACTTCGAGGACCTGCGCGGGGACCTGACCCCGCGCCCCGGGGAGCACTCCCTGCACCGGGCCGCGCGCGTGGAGGACGCCGTCAAGGGGCTCGTGGGTTCGCGGCTGCGGCGGCGCGGGTACCACGCGCGGGCCCTGGCCTACCCCGGGTACGGCGGGCCGGGCTGGGTGCGCGTGTTCGGGCGGGTCCTGCTGGGGCGGGAGGACACCGCCGAGCAGACCCAGCGCGACGACGCGCGCAGCGTCCGGGGCTGGCGCAACTTCCTCACCGTCCCCATCGCCGGGGCCCAGGTGACCGTCCGCATCGGCGGTCACGAACGGGTCGTGCGCACCAACCGCGAGGGCTACGTCGACGAACGCGTCGAGGTGGACCTGCCCCCGGGGCGGCACGAGGTCGTCCTGACCGTCGGGCCCGACGTGGTCGAGGCCGGCCAGCCCGGGCCCGACGCGGAGCTGGCCGAGGACGACACCGAGGGCGGCGCGGGGCAGTTGCCGCAGAACGCGGTGCGGCACAGCGGGACCGCCGAGGTCGTCGTCGTGGGGCCGGACCCGGTCGTGGGGTTGCTGTCCGACATCGACGACACCGTCGTCGTGACCCGCCTGCCCCGCCCCCTGGTCGCGGCGTGGAACTCCTTCGTCCTGGACGAGCGGGCGCGGGTCCCGGTCAACGGGATGGCCGAGCTGTACCGGCAGGTCGTGCAGGAGAACCCCGCCGGGCCCGTGGTGTACCTGTCGACGGGGGCGTGGAACGTGGCCCCCACCCTGGGGCGCTTCCTGCGCCGGTTCGGCTACCCGGCCGGGCCGATGCTGCTGACGGACTGGGGCCCGACCAACACCGGCTGGTTCCGCGACGGCAGCGCCCACAAGCGCGGGTCGCTGGCGCGGCTGGCCCGCGAACTGCCGCAGGTGCGGTGGCTGCTGGTCGGTGACGACGGCCAGCACGACCCGGCGATCTACGCCGAGTTCCTCTCCGCCGCCCCCGAACGGGTCGCCGGTGTCGGCATCCGCCGGCTGACCCCGGCCGAGCAGCTGCTGGCCGGTGGACGCCCCCTGGCCTCGGCCGCCACCCCCGAGGACTCCGGCGTGCCGTGGGTGACCGGCGACAGCGGGTACGAGATCTGGCACCACTGGTCCCGCGCGGGCATCCTGCAGGACCCGTGAACGACAGGAGGCCGGCCCCCTGGGGGGGCCGGCCTCCGCAGCGTTCAGCGCGTCAGAGCTGGGTGCGTCGCGGGTTCGCGACCGTCGTCAGCTCCACCTCGCGCAGGTCGATGACGCGGGTGTCGGTGCTCTTGTCGTCCATGGCGTACCTCCAGGGGGTGTGGACCGAACCTGTCCTTCGAACCGCGGACGCCGTCGTCCTCACCAGTCGGTGGCGGGTCCCAGCCAGGTTAGCCAGCGACGCGCGCGCACGGCAGGTCCGGTGAGCCCGTTCGGGCCGTGAGCTTCGTCACCCCGGCGGCGCCCGGTCGCCCGCGCGCCACCGCTCAGGCGGCCCGCCAGCAGGCCCGCCCGGCCGCCTTGGCCCGGTACATGGCGCGGTCGGCCGCGCGCAGCAGCTCCTCCGGGCCCAGGGCGCCGTCGGTGCGGGCGGCCCCGACGCTGGCGGTGACGGTGACCGTGCGGGTGCCCAGGTCCACGGGGATGGTGATGCGCTCGCAGACCCGCTCGGCGATGGCCGTCAGGGCCCGGGCGTCGACGACGTCCTCGCACACGAGGACGAACTCGTCCCCGCCGATGCGCGCGGCCACGTCCCCGGTGCGCAGGAGGCCGCGCAGCCGGTCGGCCACCTCGCGCAGCAGGTCGTCCCCCGCGGCGTGCCCCAAGCTGTCGTTGACGTCCTTGAAGTGGTCGAGGTCGACGAACAGGACGGCGCAGCCGCCACCGCGGCGCCGGGTGCGCGCCAGGGCCGTGCCCAGCCGGTCCTCGGCCTTGGCCCGGTTGGGCAGGCCCGTGAGGGGGTCGTGCAGCGCGGCGTGCTCGAGCTGCTCGGCCTCGCGCTTGCGGGCCGTGACGTCCTCCACGAAGGCCAGGAACGCCGGTTCACCCGTGCTGGAGGAGGTCAACGACAACGTCACCTGCGCCCACACGGTCCGCCCGCTGGGCAGGTCGAAGCGCCGTTCGCGGTGGGCGACCTCGTCGGTGCCGTCCAGCAGGCGCTGCAGCTGGGCCTGGGCCCCGGCGCGCTCCTCGCGCTCCTGGGCGCTCGGGCCCTGCTCCGCGGGCGGGTCCAGCAGCTCGGCGGCGGGGGTGCCGACCAGGTCGGCGGTGTCCCGCTCCAGCAGCGCACCCAGGGCGTCGTTCACCTCGCTGATCCAGCCCTCCAGCCCGAACAGCACCATCCCGACCGGGCCGCGGGCGAACACCTCGTGGAAGCGCCGCTCGGAGCCGGCCAGGGCGTCCATCGTGGTGATGGTCTCGGTCAGGTCCTGGGCGATGCCGACCGCGCGCAGGGCGCGACCTGCACCGTCGCGGTCGGTGACGGTGGAGCGGGTGTGCACCCACCGCTCCTGCCCCTGGCCGTCCACCACGCGGTACGTGCACTCCACGATCTCCCCGGGGGCCGCCGCGTGCAGCGCCTCGACCGCACGCCGGACACCGGGCAGGTCCTCGGGGTGCACGAGGTCGGCCGGGAACGGGTCGTCGGCGGCGGGCAGGCCGAGCAGGCAGGCGCCACCGGTGCTGGACCACTCGACGTGACCGACCCCCAGGTCCAACCGGTAGATCGTGTCCGGTGAGGCCGCGATCACCGCCTCCTGCTGGGCCAGCCGCGCCCGCAGGGCGGCGCGCTCGGCGTGCTCGGCGCTGACCTCGCGCAGCAGCACGACGGCGCCGCCGTCCTCGGCCGCGGTGAGCTGGACCCGCACGACACCCCGGCCGGCGCGGTCCCCGCCCGGCCCCTCGTGCAGCTCGACGTCCAGCTCGACGTCGACCGCGGTGAGGACGGCGAGCACGGCGGCCACGGTCGGCGCCGGGCCGAGCCCGTCGAGCGCACCACCCGGCGCGCGGTCGCGGAGCGCGCCCCACCAGCTCAGGACGGGGGTCCCCACCACCGCGGCGGGGTCCTCACCGGTCAGCCGGCAGTAGGCGCCGGTGGCCGCGGCGACGTGACCGGCGGGGTGCAGGAGGGCCAGGGCGACACCGGCCCGTTCCAGCGCCTCGTCCCACGGCACCGTCACGGCGGGCGCCGCGGGGTACGCGCTCGTGCTCGTCCTCACCCTCCACCTCCTGCTCCACGGTCCTCACCTGAGGTGTCGGACGCGCCGGGGGCGGTCTTGAGGGGTGCTCACTCGTTCAGGCGGGTCCCGCGACCGGGCTCACCGCCTCGCCCCGGCGACCGGGCCGGGACGGACCCCTACTGGGACGGGCCGACCGCACCGGCCCGGCGCACGATGCCCTGCAAGGCGGTGATGGCCTCCTCCGAGGCGGTGGAGGCGGCGATGTTCGCCTCCCGCACGGCCTCGTAGACCTCCTGCCGGTGCACCTGGACGTCGCGCGGGGCGTCGATCCCGACCCGGACGACGTCCCCGCGGACCTCCAGGACGCGCACGACGACCTCGTCGCCGATGACGACGGATTCCCCGGCCTTGCGGGTCAGGACCAGCATGGGGCCAGTGTAGGTGACGACACGTGGTCGGCTATGTCGTTCGCGTTACATCCGGGAACGACGACACCGCCCGCCCCCGGGACGGGGACGGGCGGTGGTCGCCGCTGCGCCGGACGGTGCCGGACGGTGCCGAACGGTGCCGGTCGGTGCCGGACGGTGCCGGACGAGGGCGCCCGGGGTGGGTCAGAGGTCCTCGCGGCGACGGCCGGGGTTCGGCTCGGCCTCCGGCTGCCCGTCGGGGGTGCCGGCGCTCTGGTCCTGGTAGCCGCGCACGACCGTGCGCACCACCTGGGCCCCCACCGAGCACACCACCAGGGCGAGCACGAGGTGCAGCAGCGCCGCGTCCACGTCCCCGGTGCCCTCGGCCACGGCCAGGATCGAGGGCCCGGCCAGCAGCAGGCTCAGGGCCAGCACGATCGCGGTCATCGGTCTCCTCCTCGACGTTGCCTGATCTGGGTCTGCATGACGTACCGGCGCAGCCGGTCGGCGGCGGCGACGGGTTCGGCGAAGGCCACCACGACCTCCAACCGGTCGGTCTCCAGGGAGTCCAGCGTCCGCACGACCTGGCCCTCCTGGTCCACCCCGAAGCCCTCGAGGTCGAAGGAGAGCCGCACCAGCCGGCCCAGCCGCACCCAGGTGCCCACGGGCACGGACAGGGCCGAGCCGCCCTCGGACAGGTCGAGGAGCCGGGCCTGCACGGCCGGCTCCTCGAGCGGGTCGTCCGGATCGGTCTCGGCGGCCAGCGGGTCGCCGTGGACGCAGGTGAGGTGCACGCCCCCGGAGGCCGGGACCCGGGCGTACCGGCGTCGCTGCTCGACCACGACGTCGCTGCACGGGGCCAGGTCCCAGGCCGGGACGCGGCGCCGGACGACCTCGGCGAGCAGGAACTCCTGGCGGGACTGACCGCGCCGGCCGGCCCAGCACACCGCCACCGCCAGCCCGGGGGCGACTACGTGCAGGTCACCGCGGAAGCTGGGGGCGGCCACGACGAGGCTGCCCTCGTGCGCGTCCTCGATGCGGGTGGGGATGCGCACGACCTCCCCGCCGAAGGCGTCCGGCATCTGCACCTCGACCCACACCCGCTCGTTCAGACCGGGCCAGTGCGCAGGGGCCGGGCGGGTCAGCTCGGCCCCTGCCGGGGTGCGTCGGGCCATCGTCGGACGGGCCGTCAGCGCAGGCCGGGATCGCCGGCGGCGTCCAGCAGCAGGCCCGCCCACGCACCGGAGGTGGCGGGACGGCCGTCGAGGAAGCCGACGGGCACGTCCAGGGACAGGACGTCCAGCGGGTCCGGGCTCTCGGCGGCGCGGTGCACGGCCAGGCGGCGCGCCGGCAGCCCGACGCTCTCCAGGGCGCGCAGGAGGCTGGCGACGGCGTGGCTGCGGCGGGTGGCGTCGACGCAGACGACGACCGAGGCGGCGCCGATCTCGGCGGCCATGCGGGCCGCGCGCTCGGCGTCGGCGCCGGTCGGGCGGGCCGGGACGGCCACCGTCAGCGGGGCGCTCCACCGGCGGGCCTGGTCCTGGCGGGCCGGCAGCTCGTCGGCGGTCACGGTGTTCTGCACGTCGGCACGGCCCAGGACGAGGGGCGCCTCGGAGCCGACCTCGTCGGCGACCAGCAGCGCGGCGGCCACGACGGCGTCGGCCTCGCCGATGACGACGACGAGTTCACCGGCCCCCACGCGCAGCGGGGTGGGCACGTCGATGTCACGGGCCAGGCGCAGCACGTCGCCGGTGTCCTGCGGCTCGCGGTAGGCCATGCGGGACGCACCAGGACGGTCACTGTAGGTGGTCACGGGTTCACGGTAAGTCAGATCCATGGTCATCGCCTCGTTGTCGTCCCCATCGCGGTTCACCGCTCGGTCACTGGTTCGATCACTGCCGCGATCGAGGGCCCGGTCCGCGACGCGCTCGGTGGCGCGGGCGGCGGGCGGGTAGCTGCGGGCCGGACGCTCGTCCTGGCGCTCGTAGCCGGTGTCGTACCCCTCCTCGCGGGACTCCTGCGGGTAGGGGTCCTGCGGGTAGGAGGACTGCCCGTAGGAGTCCTGCGGGAGGACCTGCTGCTCGAGCTGGTCGTAGTCGTGCGCCCACTCGCCCCGGCGGTCCGCGGCCCGGCCGGTGTGACGCTCCACCTCGAAGCGGTCACCGAACTGGTCACCGAACTGATCGGCGAACTGATCGGCGAACTGGTCACCGAACTGGTCCTCGACGGCAGCGGGACGGCGCAGCTCCGGACGGCGGGCCGGGCCGCGTCCCTCGCGGGTGGCGCCGTTCGTGGTCCCGAACTGATCGGACACGCGTTCCTCCGGGGTGCGAGCGGGTCGAGCGCCGGGGTGCCCCGGACGGGGACGAACGGGACGCACCGGCGTGGTCACGGAGCGTACATCAGCCGTTACTCCCGTCGCAGGGGTTCGCGTGGCGCCCGAGCGCATCGCGGCCATGGTGCGGGCGAAGGAGTCGCTCTCGGTCGAGATCGGCCGGTGCGGGCGGGCCACGCGCTCGGCGACCGGGCCCCCGGCCCCCCGCTCGACACCCCGCTCGACACCCGGACCGGGGTGGCGCTGCCCCGTCTGACCGGCGGCGAACATCGCCCCCAGACGGTCGGTGCCGTCCGCGGCGTCCGCGGCGGCGAGCACGTCACCGAGGGACCTGCCGGGCACCTGGGGGGTGCCCCGGGTGGCGCTCTGGGGCCGCGGGCCGCCGAGGCGCTCGGCTTGCCGGCGACGGACGTCGGCACGGGCGGCCTCCCGGCGCACCTCCTGGGCGCGGGCCGCCTCCCGACGGGCCTGCTCGGCGCGCTCGGTCTCCCGGCGCTCCCTGTCCACCTGCTGCATCCGCTCCTCTTCCAGGGCTCGTTCGGCGGCGGCACGTGCGGCGTCCGCACGCGCCCGGGCGGCCCGCTCGGCGTCGGCCCGCTCGGCGTCGGCGCGGGCCAGCTCGGCCCGCTCGATCTCGGACCGGGCCTGCTCCAGCAGCTCGGCCTCGAAGGCCTCCGGACCGGACTCGTCGGCCGGTCCATCCGCGCGGTCCTCGGAGTGCTGACCGGCGCGGTCGTCCTGCACCGACGCCACGTGGGCCACGTCGGCGACGTCGGCGACGTCGGCCACGTCGGTCACGTCGGCCGTGAGCTCACCCAGGTGGGCGAGGTCGTTCGACGCAGCGTGCTGGTCCTCACCCGTTCGCGCGATCACACCCCGGTCCTCGGCATCCGCGGCGCGCACCTTGAGCCCGGCCTCGGGGGTGGGCTCCGCGGGCCCCTGGTGCGAGGCGCGCAGCACCTCCAGCAGCCCGGCCCGGGCGGACTCGAACTCGTCGCCGGCAGGGTCCACGGGTGCCGCGGCGCTCACCGCGACGGGAGGGGTGGCGGGGGTGCCGGCCGCCGTCTCGGCGGCGTCGGCCGCGGCGAGCAGCGCCTCGAAGTCGAGGGCTTCGCGCTCCTCGACCTCCGGAGCCTGCGCGGACCGGTCCGGTCCCGCGCTGCCGGTCCGCTCCTCGACCCGGTCCTCGGTCTGGTCCTCGCTCCGGTCCTCGGCGTGGGTCACGTCGTCCCCTCCGGCGCCGTCCACCTCGACGGTCACCTCGTAGCGTTCCTTGCTGAAGAAACCGGCCACGCCGCCGGAACGGATGCGCTCGGCGCGCACGACGCGCGCCGCCGGTCCGTGCTGGGTGCGGACCTGGGCGAGGAGCTCGCCCAGGTCGGAGCCGTCAAGAAGCAAGTGCATGGACACCGCTCACCGATCCAACCGTCTCGATCCGGGGGTGGTTGCTCACGTCGTCGTAGGACAGGACGTGCAGGCGGCCGACCGCCACCTTCAGCAGGCGCCGCAGGGGGGCGCGCAGCGGGGGTGCGCAGACCAGGACCGCGCTGATGCCCTGCCCTTCGGCACGTTCCAGGCACGAACTTGAGGCCGTCACCAGGTGCTCGGCGGTGCGGGCGTCCAGGGCCAGGCTCGCGCCGTGCTCCCCCGGGCGCAGCGACTCGGCCAGCTGCTGCTCCAGGACCGGGTCCAGCGTGATGACGTGCAGGGTCCCGTCCTGCTCGTGCACGGCCGCCACGGCCGGGCCCAGGGCGCGCCGGGAGGCCTCCACGAGCCCGTCGAGGTCGCTGCCGGCCTTGGCGCGCAGCGAGAGCGCCTCGAAGATGCGGGCGAGGTCGCGGATGGGGACGGTCTCGTCGAGCATCGCCTGCAGGACGCGCTGGACCTCCCCGAGGGTGAGGACCGCGGGGGTGAGCTCGTCGACGACCGCGGGGTGGGTGCGCTTGAGCGCCTCCACCAGCGAGCGGACGTCCTCGCGCGAGAGCAGGCGCGGGGCGTGGCTGCGCACCAGCTCGCCCAGGTGGGTGATGAGCACGCTGGCGCGGTCGACGACGGTGGCGCCCGTGAGCTGGGCCTGGTGGCGCAGCTCGGCGGGGATCCACTTGCCGGCCAGCCCGAAGACCGGCTCGACCGTCGCCCGGCCCGGCAGGCCGTCGAGGTTGTCCCCCAGGGCCAGGACCTGCCCGGGCGGGGCGGTGCCGCGGGCGACCTCGACCCCGGAGATGCGGACCGCGTACGTCGACATCGGCAGGTCCAGGGAGTCGCGGGTGCGCACCGGCGGGACGACCAGACCCAGCTCCAGGGCGATCTTGCGGCGCAGCGCGCGCACGCGCTCGAGCAGGTCGCCGCCGCCGGAGGTGTCGACGAGGTCGACGAGGTCGGGGGCCAGGACGACCTCGAGGGGGTCGACGCGCATCTCCTCGAGCAGGTTCTCGGCGGCCTCGTTGGGGTTGACCGGCGCGGGCGCCAGCTCGGCCAGGGCGCTCTCGCGCGCGGCCTGCTTGTCCCGCTTGGCGATCCGGGTGGAGGCGAAGATCGCCAGGGCGCCGATGGTCAGGAACGGCAGCTTGGGCATGCTGGGGATCAGCGCCAGGACGAGCATGGCGCCCCCGGCGATCTGGAACGCCATCTTCTGCTGGCCGAGCTGCTTGATCGCCTCCCCGCCCATGTCCCCGGTCCCGGTGGAGCGGGTGACGATGAGGCCGGTGGCGACGCTCAGCAGCAGCGCGGGCACCTGGGAGACGAGACCGTCACCGATGCTCAGCAACGCGTACTTGTTGATCGACTCGCCCGGGCCGAGGCCGTGCTGGACCATCCCGATGGCGAACCCGCCGATGAGGTTGATCAGCACGATGACGATGCCGGCGATGGCGTCGCCCTTGACGAACTTCGAGCCACCGTCCATGGCGCCGTAGAAGTCGGCCTCGGCGGTGACGTCGGCGCGGCGACGCCGGGCCTCGTCCTCGTCGATGAGACCGGCGTTCAGGTCGGCGTCGATCGCCATCTGCTTGCCGGGCATCGCGTCCAGGGTGAAGCGGGCGCCGACCTCGGCGACGCGCTCGGCGCCCTTGGTGATGACGACGAACTGGATGACGACCAGGATCAGGAAGATCACCATGCCGATGACCAGCGAACCGGCGATGACGAAGTGCCCGAAGGCCTCGATGACCTTGCCCGCGTAGCCGTTGGACAGCACCAGGCGGGTCGAGGCGACGTTCAGGCCGAGGCGGAACAGCGTCAGCACCAGGATGAGCGAGGGGAAGACGGAGAAGTCCAGCGGTCGCTTGACGAACATCGTCACCAGCAGCGCGACGACCGAGAGCGTGATGTTGAGCGCGATGAGGAAGTCCAGCAGCGCCGCCGGCATGGGCACGACGAGCAGCAGGACGATCCCGACGACGCCCGTGGGCACCGCCAACTGGGGAAGGTTGCGAAGTCGCACTGCACCGCCTGTCTCGCGCGGGCACCCGTTCGGGTGTCCCTCGTCCAGCGGCCGGTCCGTGGCCTGCTGCGGCCGTCCTGGCCACTGCCTCCTTCGGCAGACCGGGGCGAGGGCTTGAGCCACCCGCCCGGGGGCACCTGCCCGCGGCGCGCGGGGACGGACCGGGTGGACGGGGTGGCGGGACGAGGTGGCTGGACGAGGTCGCTGGACGAGGTGGGGGTGGACGCGACGAACCCCGCCTGCCGGGACGGCGGGCGGGGTTCGCGG
Source organism: Kineococcus mangrovi (assembly GCF_041320705.1). Classification (NCBI taxonomy): domain Bacteria; kingdom Bacillati; phylum Actinomycetota; class Actinomycetes; order Kineosporiales; family Kineosporiaceae; genus Kineococcus; species Kineococcus mangrovi. Next base: position 230,351 of record NZ_JBGGTQ010000007.1, on the reverse strand, counting down.
GGGCGGGTGCGGGCGGGGGTCACCAGCCCCCGGTGGTCTGGGCGCTGGTCCGCAGGACCTTCTCGATGGCCCCGGCCAGGGCGCTGACCACGAAGGGCTTGGTGAGGTAGACGGCGCCGAGCTCCTCCCCCGCGGCGATGTCCTCCGGGCGCACCCGGGCCGACAGGAAGATCGCCGGCAGGTCGGCGTGCTCGGGCTGGGCGCGCAGGGTCCGCAGGACCTCCAGCCCGGTCATGCCGGGCATGGCCACGTCGAGCACGACGACCTCGGGGGCACCTCGCTCGGCGATGACCTCGAGCGCCTGCGCGCCGGAGGGGGCGGACACGACGCGGTGGCCGAGGCCGCGCAGGCGCAGCTCGACGAGCTGGCGGATGTCCGGGTCGTCCTCGACGACGAGCACTCGTGCCACGGGGGTCCTCCTGGACCTCGAAGGAGCGGGGGGTCTACCGGGCCCCATCGGCCGGTGCGGTGCCGGTCCTGAGGGGTGCGGGTGTGCCGGACCCGATCGGCTCGAGGCGCCCCGGTCGGGGCGAGGCGCCGGCCCTCGGCCCGGACGCCGTCGCGGGGGCGGGGGTCGCGCCGGTGAGCAGCGGCAACCGCACGGTAGCGGTGGTGCCCCGGCCCTCGACGGAGTCCAGGTCGACGCCGCCGCCGTGCAGGCGCAGCAGGTCGCGGGCGATGGTGAGCCCCAGGCCGGTCCCGGGGACCTGCGCGACGGCGGCGTTGGACCCGCGGGTGAAGCGGGTGAAGACGCCGGCCAGGTCCGCCGCGGGGATGCCCATCCCCTCGTCCTGCACGACGACGCGCACCTCCCGGGGGTCGTGCTCGACGTGGACGCGGACGAGGGAGCCGGCCGGTGAGAACTTCACGGCGTTGTCGAGGACGGCCAGCAGCGCGCGGCGCAGGTGCTCACCCTCGCCCGGCACGCGCAGCCCGGCGAGCTCGTCGGGGTCGGTGGTGCAGCGGACGGTGGCCCGGCCCGGGCCGGGCTGGAGCGCGGCCAGGGCGCCGGTGAGCAGGTCGGCGACGGCGCTGGCCCCGCGGACCTCGGTGGCGGGCGCGGACTCCACCCGGGACAGCAGCAGGAGGTCCTCGATGAGCGAGCGCAGGCGTTCGGTGTTGCGGTCGAGGATGCCCAGGACCGCGGCGACGTCCTCCCCGACCTCGCCGAGGGCCCCGTCGCGCAGGAGTTCCAGGTAGCCGGAGATGCTCGTCAGCGGGGTGCGCAGCTCGTGCGAGACGGTGGCCAGCAGGTCGGACTTGACCGCCTCCACGTCGCGCAGCTCCCCCAGCAGCCGTTCCTGGGCCCGGTAGAGGTCGGCCAGGACGAGGGCGCGGGACAGGTCGCCGGCGACGGAGCGGGCCAGCTCGACCTCCTCCACGGTCCACTCGCGCGGGCCGTCCCCGCACGCCACGGACAGCAGGCCCCGGGGGGCGTCGCCGACGCCGATGGGCACGAGCAGCAGGGCCCGGGCGCCGGTCTCGCGCGCGAACCCCTCCGGCGGGGCCGGGCGCCCGCGCGGGGTGCGGGTGTCGGGGACGGCGTGGACCTCCCCGGAGGCGTGCAGCTCGCGCAGCCAGCCGTCGGCGCCGTCGACGGCACGCAGCACGCCGCCGTCGGGGGCCAGGGGCTGCAGGCCGGGGGCGGCCCACTGCCCGGCGACGGCCCCGAGGCCGGGGCGCTGGCCCGCACCCTCGGGGGCGCGTGCGGGGGTGGACGCGTCGTGCAGCATCCGCACCCACACCCGGCCCACCCGCAGCTCCTGCCCCAGCCGCGTCGCGGCGACCCGCACGGCGTCCTCGGCGCGGAGCTGGTCGCGGACCTGGCGGCCGATGTCGCCGGCGAGGCGGTGCAACCGGGCCGAGCGCTCGGCGGCCGCCAGGAGGCGGGCGTTCTCGCGGGCCAGGTCGTTGACGGCCAGGGCGACGCTGCGCACCTCGGCCGGTCCGGCCGCGGGGTCGGCGTGGGCGCTGCGGTCCCCGCGGCCGTGGGCGTCCAGGACCTCGACGAGGGCGCGCAGGGGGTCCACGAGCGCGCGGCGGGTGCGCGCACCGGTGCCGGCGAGGACGGCGAGCGCCGCGGCCAGGGTGAGGGCGGTGAGGGCCAGGGCGCCGTGGCGGACCCGGGTCTGGGTGCGGGCGGCTGCGTGGCGCTGGTGGCGCACGAGGGTGTCCAGGCGGTCGCTGGCCCCGCGCAGGTCGGTGAAGGCGCGCGCCTGGGTGGTGGCGCCGGTGAGGTCGGCGGCGCCGCGGTCGGGGTCGGTGGCTCGCAGCCAGGTGTCGGTGAGCCGGGACTGCTCGGCGAACAGGCTGCGCTGCAGGGGGTCGGTGAGGGACTGTTCCACGCGGGCGCGTTGGGCGGGCAGGGTCTGCACGGCGCGCCGGTAGGTCTGCAGGGTCTGGGGTTGGTGGGTGTCCTGGTGGTCGCGGACGGCGGTGTCGGCGTCGGTGAGGGTGAGCAGGAGGGCGGCGTTGGCGGCTTCGAGCGTGCGCAGCCGGGTCTCGCGGGCGCCGGAGGAGCCGGTGACGAGCAGGCCGGCGGCGCCGGAGGCGGCGACGAGCAGGAGCAGGGCGACGACGAGGCCGAGGGCGCGGGTGAGGCGGGCCCCGACCGAGGTGCCGGCGGTGGGCGGGTGCTGGCGGGGGCGGCCCGGTCCGGTGCCCGCTGCCTGCCCGTCTCGGCCCACGTCCTGGGCATCGGCCGTCCCGGCGGCGACCTTGACCCCGGGGACCCCGGGGACCGCGGTGGACCCCGGTGGACCCGGGGTCGAGGTCGCCGCGTCAGGCCGGGACGGTGTGGGCTTCGCCGAAGGTCGTCAGGGAGCCGCGGGTGCGCAGGCTCATGACGAAGGCGAGGACCTTGGCGACGGTGGCGAAGAACTCCGGGGGGATCTCCTGGCCGACCTTGACGCTCTTGTACATGGCGCGGGCCAGCTCGATGTCCTTGACGAGGGGGACGTCGTTCTCCTTGGCCTTCTCGCGGATCTTCGTGGCGATGGCGCCGGCGCCCTTGGCGACGACCTTGGGGGCGCCGCTGCCGGGTTCGTAGCGCAGGGCCACGGCGATGTGGGTGGGGTTGACCAGGACGACGTCGGCGTTGGCGACGTCGGCCATCATGCGGTTGCGGGACATGGCCATCTGCTTGGAGCGGATGGCGCCCTTGAGCAGGGGGTCGCCCTCGGCGTTCTTGTGCTCCATCTTGATGTCCTGCTTGCTCATGCGCAGCTTCTTCATGATGCGGCGCCGGCTCATGGCGTAGTCGGCGACGGCGATGAGGAGGCCGACGACGATCGTGACGAGCAGCATGCGGACGACGGCGGAACCGGTGAGGGAGAGCACGGAGGAGGTGGGCATGGCGCCCTGGGCGACGAGGCGGGGGGCCAGGTCCTTGGCCACGAACCAGACGGCGGCGCCGATGACGACGGTCTTCAGCAGGGACTTCGTCCCCTCCCACAGCGCCTGCGGGCCCCAGTGCTGCTTGAGCCCGTTGACGGGGTTGAGGTTGGTGAACTTCGGTTTGAGCTTCTTGGGCGCGAAGTAGAGGGTGCCCTGGACGGCGCCGGCCACGACGACGGACAGGACGGTGGCGATGGCGAGGGGGCCCAGGACGGCGGGGACGCCGGAGAAGGTGTCGGTGAGGACGGACAGGGCGCGGGCGGGTTCGGGGTCGGCGGCGACGTCGGCGACGCGGCCCAGGGTGCGTTCGAGCAGGGTGCGGCCGGCGTCGATGGTGTGCGGGACGGTCGCGGCGCCGGCGCCGGTGGACAGCCAGGCGGCCACGTCGCGGGAGAAGGGGACGTTGCCCTCGTCGCGGGCTTCCTTGAGCTTCTTCGGGGTCGGCTTCTCGGTCTTCTCCCCGCTCACCCGTCCCCACCCCCGTCCGGCGCGGGCGTGACCATGCGCACGACGGTCTCGCGGGCGGTGTCGGCGAGGTCGCCGACGACGCCGGGCAGCAGGGAGAAGGTGAACCCGGCCAGGGTGAGGGTGATGAGGATCTTCACGGGGAAGCTCATGGCGAAGACGTTCAGCGCCGGGGCCACCCGGGACAGCAGGCCCAGGCCGATGTCGGTGAGGAACAGCACGGCGATGAGGGGCGCGGCGATCTGCAGGGCCGACAGCATGAGTTCGGTGATGCCGGAGGTGAAGACGCGCGCGATGGTCCCGGTGTCGATCCCGGCGTTCAGGGGCAGGACGTCGTAGGAGCGCAGGAACCCCTGCAGGATCAGCAGGTGCCCGCCGGAGACGACGAGCAGCGCGGTGGTGGTCCAGGTGTAGAGCTTGCCGAAGATCGCCGTCTGGGACTGCATGAGGGGGTCGTAGGCGGCGGCGAGCTGGAAACCGCCGAACAGGTCGAGCATGTCGCCGGCGGCCTGGACGGCGGCGAACAGCAGCGCGACGAAGGCGCCCATCACGGCGCCGACGAGGGCCTGCTGCAGCGCGGCGGTGATGATCGCGGCCGGTTCGACGGGCGGGACGGACTCGCGCAGGCGGGTCGCCACGGGCAGGGCGATGGCGACCGACAGCATGGCCTTGGTGCGGCCGTTGACGGCCCGGTTGGCGAACGGCGGGGCCAGCAGCAGGAACGTCGCGGCGCGGATGCCGGCCAGCAGCAGCGCCACGAGCAGGTCCAGGCCGACCGCGGGGACCCCCTGCACCCTCAGCCGCCGTGGGTCAGCAGGGTGGGGATCTGCTCGTACAGGGCCGTGGTGAAGCTCGTCATCTCGTGCAGCATCCACTTGCCGCAGAAGACGATGGCGACGCCGACGGCGACGGCCTTGGGGACGAAGGAGATCGTCTGCTCCTGCAGCTGGGTGACGCTCTGGAACAGGGAGATGCCGAAGCCGACCGTCAGGGCCGTCAGGAGCATGGGGGCGCAGAGCTTGGCGGCGAGGACGAGAGCGGTCATCCCGAGGTGGATGACGGTCACGTCGGTCATCTGGTCGCCTTCCTGTTCGCGGAGGTGTTCGGGGGTGTTCCGGTGACTGCATCGGCTGTTCGGGTGAATCCCTTGAGCCGGAGGGGGTCCACGCGCTCAGGGGTGCCCGGGTGCGCGCGTGCCCGGGCACCCGCGAGGGGTGCCCGGGCAGGGGGCTGGAAGGGGCCGGGGGCTGGAGGGGGCCGGGGTCAGCCGGCGTAGGAGGAGACGAGGGACTTGATGATGAGTCCCCAGCCGTCGACCATCACGAACAGCAGCAGCTTGAAGGGCAGCGACACCGTCACCGGCGGCAGCATCATCATCCCCAGGCTCATCAGGGCCCCGGAGACGACGATGTCGATCACCAGGAACGGGATGAAGATGACGAACCCGATGATGAAGGCGCTGCGCAGCTCCGAGAGGGCGAACGCGGGCACCAGCGTCGTCAGCGGGGTCTCCTCGCGGGTGGCGGGCAGGTCGCGCTTGGCGGCCTTGGTCATGAGGGCCAGTTCCTCGGGCCGCGTCTGCTTGAGCATGAACTCCTTCAGCGGCGCGGACCCCGCGTCGAAGGCCTGCGTCGCCGTCATGCCCTGGTTCAGGTAGGGCTGGACGGCGACGTCGTTGATCTGGCTGAAGGTGGGGGCCATGACGAACATCGTCAGGAACAGCGCCAGACCGGCCAGGACCTGGTTGGGCGGGGTGCCCTGCAGGCCCAGGGCGTTGCGGGTCAGGCCCAGCACGATGAGGATCTTGGTGAAGCTGGTGGTGAGCAGCAGCAGCGCGGGCGCCACCGACAGGATCGTCAGGGCGATGATGATGGTGATCGACTGGCTGGGTTTGCCGTCGACGCCGTTGATGTCGACCGAGACCGACCCGGTGCCGGCGGGCGCGTCCGGGGCCTGGGGGGCCTGGGGGGCCTGCACACCGGTCGTGAACGCGGCGGGAGCGGCCGCGACGTAGGTGCTCGCGACGTGGGTGCTCGCGATCGCCGCGGGGGCGGTGGCGGGAGCGAGGGCGGGGGTGGCCGCCTGGGCGCCGAGGGCGCCGCCCACGACCAGGCCGCCGGTGAGCGCCAGGGCCGCGGCCAGGCGGCGGGCCGCCCTGCCGGCGGTGCGGGGGCGGACTCGGGAGTTCCTCACCTGCGGGTCGTCCTCTCACGCAGCACGTCGACTGCCTTGGACCAGGTGGCCGGGGAGAGCGCCGAACCCTGCACACCGGTGGCGGTGTGGCGGGCGGGGGCCTTCACGACGATCGTCTCGCCGGCCTTGCGGAGGTAGCGCTCCCCCGTCACCGGTTCGGTGCGGGTCGGCGCCGCGACGGCGTCCGTGCCGGTGAGCGCGTCCGCCGAGTCCGTGGCGGAGGTGGTGTTGGTGGTGGTGGTGGTGCTGCCCACCTCCTCGACACGTCCGGCCGAGTCCTTGAGGGCGCCCTGGGGGTGCTGGCCCTCACCGTCGGTGACGGGCAGGACGGCGGCGACGTCGGTCTCGCCGAGGAGGTTGACCCCGCCGTCGGAGATCCCGACGACCAGGGCCTTGTCGCCGACCTTGACCAGCGCGACGGCGGCCTTCGCACCCAGGCTCTGCTTGGCCAGGACGGTGAAGTCCGCCCCGGCGGCCACGCCGCCCTGACGGCGGCGCAGCCAGCGGGAGATCAGGTAGAGCAGTCCGAGGACCGCCACGAGCGAGACGCTCGTGCGCGCGATCGCGGCGACGGCGTCCATCAGGCGCCGGCCTCCGGGGTGACGATCTCGGTGATGCGGATGGCGTAGTCCTCGTCGACGACGACGACCTCGCCGCGGGCGATGAGCTGGCCGTTGACGAGGATGTCGGCGGGCGAGCCGGCCGCGCGGTCCAGCTCCACGACCGAACCCGGCGTCAGGGCCAGCAGGTCCTGCACCGTCATGTGGGTGCGGCCGAGCTCGACGGTGACGTCCATCTGCACGTCGCGCAGCAGGTCCATCGTGCGGCGGGGGCCGCCGGCGGAGGCGGCCGGGGCGGTGGCGGTCGCGGTGGGCACGGGCGCGTCCTGCTGGGCGGTGAGCGTCAGGCCGACGAGGGCCAGGGTCTGCCCGCCGGCGCCGACGATCGCGACGGCCCCGCCGTCGAGCTGGGCCAGCGCCTGGGCGGGGTCGCCCTCGACGCCGGCCTCCAGGACGCACTGGCCCAGGGCGTGCACGACGGTCTCCAGCGCCGGGCGCAGCGCGTCGACCGGGTCCAGGGCCCCCTCGGGGCTCATGAGGAGCGTGGTGAGGGTCTCCTCCCCCACCACGACGGTGACGCGGCCGTTGGCGGCGCCGGCGAAGTTCGCCGAGACGGCGGTGCCCTCGTCGCCGAGGTCGGGGGCCGCGGCCACGGGCACGACGTCGGTGATGGTGCCGGGCGCGGACAGCGGGAGGACGGCGAGCGCAGCCTGGGCGGCCTCACGCAGGGTCGCGGTCAGGTCGGTGGTGGTCATGGCGCTCATCGGGCGTTCTCCTCGGGGGTCGGGACGATCAGGCAGGCGAGTCTGGTGCCGCGGCTACCGGCCACGGCGGAGGCGACGCGGGCCCCGGAGGCCACCACCTCCAGGGGCTCCTCGGCGCGGTGCGGCAGGCGCAGCACGTCGCCGGGGATGAGGGAGAGGATCTCGTCGGGGCGCATCTGCGCCGCCTGCATCCGCACCGAGACCTCCACCGGGATGTTCTCCAGGTGGTCGTCGAGGCGGTCGCGCATGAGGCGCCGCAGCCGCAGCTCCTCGGGGCTGGCCACGCGCAGCTCGGCCGCGGTCAGCGCCGCCGAGAGCGGGTCCAGCGGCATGGCCAGGGTCGCGGTGCCCGCGGCGCCCTCGACCTGCAGGTGGAAGGAGGAGACGATCATGACGTCGGTGGCGGCGGCGGCCTGGGCGAAGGCGGGGTTCTGGTCGATGGCCGTCAGCTTCGGCCTCAGGTCGGTGACCGTGACCAGCGAGGAGGCCAGCTCCACCAGGGTCCGCTCGACCATCCCGCGGGCCAGGACGGCCTCGATGTCGGTGAGCTGGCGCGCCGGCTGCTCGTTGGCGCCGGTCCCGCCGAGCATCCGCTCGATGCAGGAGAGCACGAAGGCGATGTCCAGGTGCAGCACCGCCGCCCCGACCATCGGCTCGGGGTCGAAGACGGCCATCACGGTCGGCATCGGCAGCGAGGCGGCGTACTCGTCGTAGCTGTACTGCTGGATGCCGTCGAGCTCGACCTGCACGGTGGTGCGCAGGGTGGAGGACAGCAGGGTGGCCCACTGACGGCAGAAGCCCTCGTAGGTGATCTCGAGCACGCGGGCGTGCTGACGCGACAGCTTGGTGGGCCGTCGGAAGTCGTACGGGACGGGGACACCGCGTCGCCGGGAGCGACGGGCGCCGGTCCGCTCTGCGGTGCTGGGGGTCTCGGCTGCCACGCGCTACCTATCGGCACGAACGGCTCTCACCCTTTAGCGCGAGCCCGAACGGGTGGTCCCGGGCCCGTGCGCTCAAGTCCGCGCGGGGTCGGCCGGGGGGCGCGCGAGGGCTCCCCCGCCGACGAGCGGCGCGGGAGCCGGGGCGCGGGAGCCGGGACGCGCCGGGCGTGGCGGTGCTCAGCCCTTGAGGACCCCGCGCACCCCGCCGCCGACGAGGGTGACGACGTCGACCACGGCGCCGGTCAGCGCCGGCCCGCCCGGGGAGGCGACGTAGCAGGGCTCCCAGCGGGGCGCGAAGCCCTGCTTGAAGGTGCGCAGGCCCTGGAAGTTGTAGAAGCGCTCCCCGTGGGTCCACACGAGGTGCCCGAAGGCGTCCCACACCGAGGCCGGGCCCTCCTGGCCCTGCAACCCCGCCAGCGGGGCCATCCCGAGGTTGAAGGTCGCGCACCCCTGCTCCTTGGCCCACAGGATGCACTCGACGAACAGGTACGTCATGACGGTGCGGGGCCCCTCGGGCAGGCGGCGCATGAGGTCGACCTGCACGTCGCGGCCGTCGGCGCTGGTCCACAGGGTGGCGAAGGCGGTGATGCGCCCGTCCTGGCGGACGAGGGCCAGGGGGAAGCGGCGCACGTAGTCCTCGTCGAAGGCGCCGAGGGAGAAGCGCTTCTCCCGGCCGTTGCGGTGGCTCAGCCACGCCTGGGAGACCTCCCGCAGCTGCGGCAGCAGGGGGTCGACGTCGGCGGCGGGCACGAACTCCACGCTCATGCCCAGGCGCTGGGACTTGTTGCGGCAGTTGCGCAGTCCCACGCGCGCCTTGCCGGCCAGGGTGAAGTCGGGCAGGTCGAGGACGGCCTCCTCCCCCAGCTTGGCCAGCGTCAGTCCGCACGCGCGGTACAGCTGCGCGTGCTCGGGGGTGACGTTGTAGAACACGGGGCGGCCGTCGTGGCGGTCGACGAGGGCGACGAAGTCGGCGACGAGGTCGCGCACCTGCTCGTCCTGCCCGACGGGGTCGCCCATGACGACCCAGCTGCGCCCGCGCACCTGGTACATGAGGAACGCGGCGCCGGTGGGGCTGAAGTGGAAGCGCTTGTCCCCGGTGAAGGCCAGGTGCGACAGGCAGCGCCCGAAGCGGGCGACGAGGTCGTCGACGCGGGCCAGCTCCACGGGGCACTGCCCGCCCGCGGGGTCGTGGTGCGGGCCGGCGGTGGTGGTGCGGGCCAGCCAGCGCCCGCCCAGCAGCATCCCGACCGCGCCGGCGACCAGCAGCAGCCGGCCCCACAGCGGGTCCGGGGCCGCGTCCGCGGCGGGGGTGCCGGCGAGGGCCTCGTGCCAGCCCACCGCGCCGGCGACCAGGGCGGTCGCGGCCAGCGGGGCCCAGAGGGTGCCGCGGCGCCCGGTGGGCAGGAGCCGGCCGCGGTGGAAGGCGGCCCGGGTCCGGGTCAGCAGCACGGTCAGGGCGGCCGCCGCGAGGGCGCAGCCCGCGTCGGCGTGGGCCAGGGCGGAGGCCGCCGCGGCCGCGGACAGGACGAGGGCGGCCGCCCAGGCGCTGCGCAGGCGACGGTGCAGGCCCACGCCCAGCAGGACCGCGGCCAGCCCGCCCAGGGCGGTCGTGGCCCGGGACAGGTCCTGCGGCAGTCCGGCGGGCAGGTCACCGGCTGCGAGGGTGCCCACGCCGACGGCCGCCACGGCCAGCGCCAGCAGGGGCGGGGCCAGGGGGCGGGGCCGGGTGCGCTCGCCGCGGCGCGGGCGCAGCAGGTGCAGCCAACGTCCCCGGCGCGCCTCGTGCACCGCGAGCAGGACCGCCGCCGGCAGCACCGGCAGCAGGAAGTAGCAGACCCGGTAGACGACGAGCGCCGCCGCGACCTGCGCCGGGGAGCCCATCGGGCCGGTCAGCAGCAGCAGGCAGGACTCGAACACCCCCACCCCGCCCGGGGCGCTGCTCAGCAGCCCCGCGACGGTGGCGGTGGCGAAGGCGACCGCGAACGGCCAGAACGCCGGGCGGGCCTCGGCGGGCAGCAGGACGTGCAGGACCGAGGCCATGGCCAACCACTCCAGCGTGGACAGGACGACCTGGCCGGCGGCCACCGGCAGCCTCGGGCGGTGCAGGACGAGGCGGCCCAGGCGGACCTCGCGGGGCCCGGCGAGCGCGAACGCCAGGTGGGCCACGACGAGGCCGGCGAGCACCCCGGCCACGGTCAGGACGGCGGGCACCGGGGCGCCCACGGCGGCGGCCACCGCGTGCGGGGCGACGAGCGCGCCCCCGCCGGCGAGCACCGCGGCACCCAGCACCAGGGTCACGAGGTTGACGCCGACGACGCGCGCGACGTCGGCGGCCGGCACGCCCCAGCGGGTGTAGAGCCGGACCCGCACGGCCGCGCCCACGAGGGCCGAGGCGCCCAGGCCGTTGCCCAGGGCGGTGGCGGTGAAGGCGGCCAGGCCGTACCGCCGGTAGGGCAGGGAGCGGCCCACGTGCCGCAGCGCCAGGGCGTCGTAGCCGGTCATGAGCAGCAGCGACAGGGCCGTCAGCGCCAGGGCCGGCAGCAGCGCCCCGGGCCCCAGGTCGCCCAGCGCGGCACCGAACTCCGCGGCCGAGAGCCGCCCGAAGGTGCGGTGCAGCAGGACGGCGGCCAAGGCGAGCAGGGCCGGCACGGCCACCGCCCCCAGCAGGCGCCGGTGGCGGCGCCGGGCCCGTGCGGGGGCCGGCCCGTCCCCGGGCGCGGGCGGCGCGGGACGGGGGGCGGGCACGGTGGCGGGGGCTGCGTGGGTCGTGGGGGAACTCACCTGCACAAGGTCGGCACCGGGGCGCCCTCGCTTGACCCGGGGCCGGTGGGGCCGGGAACGCGGCAGGACCCCGGACGGGGCGTCCGGGGTCCTGCCGGGCCGTGCTGCGTGCGGGGTCGCGTCACTGCATGACGAAGGAGGTCAGGTAGATGCCCATGACCTGCTTGGTCTTCACCTTCTTCTCGTCCTCGGTCTCGTAGGCCGTGATGATCTTCTCCTGCAGCTCGTCCTTGAGGTGGTTGCGCTGCTCGGCGTTCTCCAGGTCCGTCATCGACAGGTTGGAGTACTCGTCGATGATGAGGTCGTACGCCTTGGAGCCGTCCAGGCCCTCCGCGCCCCCGTGACCGCTGGACTCGGCGGCCACCTGCTGCAGCGCGACGCCGATCTTGAGGTAGTGCCCGTCGGCGAGGTTGACGCTGATCGGGTCCAGGGCCGTGACCTCACCGGGTTCGAGGTGCTCCTCCTGGGTCGTCCCCGCGGCCGCCGCGGAGTCGCCCTTGGTGAGGAAGAACACGCCCGCGCCGGTGCCGCCGGCGAGCAGGACGGCCGCGGCCGCCCCGATGACGATGAGCTTCTTCGCGCCGCCGGGCTTGGCCTCGCCGTCGCCCTTGTCCTTCTTGGCCACGTCGGCCTCCTTCGGGTCTGCAGGTCTGGGTGTGCTGGGGTGGTGGGTCGGTCAGCCCGCGACGGGAGCGGACAGGTTCGGCGCGATGCCGGCGGACAGGTCCCCCACCGCCTGACCGGTGGTGGCCGGGGTGGTGGTGGCGGTGTCGGCGGTGTCGGTCAACTCGGCCGGGCCGTCACCGGTGGGGGTCTGCTGCGCGACCGTCGGCAGCAGGGCCTTCACGGCGTCGCTGCTGGGTGAGGCCACGACCAGGTCGACCCGGCGGTTGCCGGTCACGGCCCGCGGGTCGGCCTCGGGGTACAGCGGGCGGGAGTCGGCGTACCCGGTGCCGGACAGGCGGACCGGGGCCATCCCGCCGGCGGCGAAGCGCTGCACGACGGTCATGGCGCGGGCCGCGGACAGGTCCCAGTTGTCCCGGTAGCGGCTGCTGCCGGTCAGGGGCAGGGAGTTGGTGTGGCCCTGCACCGCGACGGCGTTGGGCAGCTGCCCCAGGATCGGGGCGATGACGTCCAGGACCTCCCGGCCCTTGGCCTCGACGTCCGCGCTGGCGTTGGCGAAGAACACGTTGTCGGCCACCAGGCCCACGACGAGCCCGTCGGAGGTGATCCGGTAGGTGACCTGGTCCTGGTCGTCCTTGGCCGTCAGGGCGTCGTTGAGCTGCTTGGCGATCGCGCGGTAGTCCTGGACCTCCTCGCGGGCGGCGTTGAGGTCCTGCTGCTGCTGGGCCGTCTGCGCCCGCTGCAGGACCTCGCGGTCCTGGCTGGAGATGCTCTGCTGCAGCGGCTGCCCGGTGGAGTTGGGACTGATGTCGATGGGCATGTCGCCGTTGGTGGCCTCCAGGATGCCGGCGCTGCCGGACACGGCCTGGTTGGAGTTCGCGGTGCCCTTGGTGAGGCCGTCCTTGAACTGGGCGAACTTCAGCTGGTCGATCTGGCTGAGGGCGAACAGGACGATGAACAGCGCCATGAGCACCGTCAGCATGTCGGCGTAGGAGACCAGCCACCGTTCGTGGTTGACGTGCTCCTCGTGCTCCTCGTGCTTGTGACGTCGCTTGTGCGCCGCGGACATCAGGCCGCCTTCTTGTCCGGGACCGCGGTGCCCGGGGGCAGCAGGCTCTCCAGCTTCTTCGCGACCGAGCGCGGGTTGGAACCGGCCTGGATGGCGAGGATGCCCTCGACGACGAGCTCCATCTGCGCGGTCTCCATGCCGGACAGGCGCATGAGGCGGCTCTGGACGGGCAGGAAGAAGAAGTTCGCGCTGGCCACGCCCCACAGGGTCGCGACGAACGCACCGGCGATCATCGGGCCCAGGGCGGCGGCGTTGGACAGGTTCGCCAGGACGACGGTGAGGGAGACGACCGTCCCGCAGATGCCGACCGTGGGCGCGTACCCACCCATGTCGCCCCAGATCTTGGCGGACTGCTTGTCCGCGGCTTTCTTGGCCTGGATCTGGGCGGTGAGGATCTCGTACAGCTCGTCGGGGTCGGTCCCGTCGATGGCGGTCTGCAGGCCGTCGCGCAGGAACTCGTCGTCGACCTCCTTGATGGCGTCCTCCAGGGCCAGCAGGCCCTCGCGGCGGGCGCGCTCGGCCATCTTGACGATGACGCCGACGGTCTCACCGGAGTTCTTCGGCTTGCCCAGGAACGCCTTCTTCGCCGTCTGGATCAGCCCCAGGCCGTCCTTGAGCGTCCCGCCCATGAACCCGACGCCGAGGGTCCCGAGGAACACCAGGACGAGCGGACCGGGCAGCAGGATGTCGGTGATGGCACCGCCCTCGTGGTTCTGCATCCACAGAACGGCGGCAACGGCGACGATGAGGCCGCCGAGGGTTGCGAAGTCCATGGCTCACGGCCTCCTGCGGTGCAGCGGGACCGGGGCCGGCAGCTCGCCGTCCGCACCGCTGGGGTGGTCTGTGGTCTGGTCGGCCTGACCCGGGTGGGCCGGCAGCTCGAGGACGGAAGCCGTCCCCGTCTCCTCCAGGGAGTGCGCCGTCGCGACGACCCGCGCGCGGAAGGCCATGACGCGCTCGACGATCTCGGCCAGGGGCTCGGTGACGACGAACTTGGCGCCGTCGACGAGGGTGATGACCGTGTCGGGGGTCGAGTCGACGCGCTGGATCAGATCGGGGTTCACGGCGAACACCGACCCGTTGAGGCGAGTCACGAGGATCACGTGGGGTCCGTCCTTGGCGGTGGAGGCGGGGTGCGCCCGTCCGTGGGCTGGGTGGTTCCACCCTGTCCATCGGCGTGCGCTGTTCGGACCTGAGAGGGGCTTGCACGGTGCACCCGTTCGTGCTAATGCCACTACCGCAGTCACTCTCGGTGGTGACCGGCGGTGGGCGCCGGATAGCCGAACACCCTCCCGGAACGGGTTCCGGGAGGGTGTTCGGGCGGTCAGGGTCAGCGCTTGAGGTTGACCAGGTCTTGCAGCAGCTCGTCGGAGGCCGTGATGACCTTCGAGTTCGCCTGGAACCCGCGCTGGGCGAGGATCAGGTTGGTGAACTCCGCCGAGAGGTCCACGTTGGACATCTCCAGCGAACCGGCGAGCAGCCCGCCGCGGCCGGCCTGGCCGGCGATGCCGTAGACGGGGTTGCCGGAGTTCGTCGACACGCTGTAGAGGGAGTTGCCCTCCTTGCGCAGACCGGCGGAGTTGTTGAAGGAGGCGATCGCCACCTGGCCGAGGGTCTGCTTGTAGCCGTTGGAGTACGAACCGGTGATGACACCGTCGGTGCCGAAGGAGTAGCTGGTGAGGGTACCGATGGGTGCGCCGTCACCGGTCGTCTTCACGCTGCTGCTCTTGGTGGTTCCGACGAAACCGCTGAGACCCTTCAGGTCGATGGTGACGTCGTCACCGGTGGGGCTGCTGGCACCGGGCAGCGTGAGCGTGGCGACGGAGGCCTTCTCACCCTTGGCGGTCGGCGGAGTAGCCGCGTTGTCGGCGTCGAAGTTGAACGTCCCGACGGGCCGCCAGGAGGCTGTCGCGGCAGCGGCGTCGTCGGACGCGGTGACCGTCCAGTTGTCCGTGCCGGTCGCGTTGACGAAGCGCAGGTACATGGTGGTGGCCGTGCCCTGCTCGTCGTACGCGGTGAACGACGTCACGATGCCGACGTCCGGGTCCTGGGCGGTGGGCGTGGTCTTGTCCAGGTTCCCCGACACCTTGGCGCCCTTGGTCTCCACCGCCCCCATGACGGTGTCGGAGGGGATGACGAGCTTCTCGATCGCGCCGTTCGTGTTGACGCTGCCGTCCGGCGCGGGCTTCCACCCCATGACGTAGGCACCGTCGTTGGTGACGATCGAACCGTTGGCGTCCAGGGTGAAGGACCCGTTGCGGGTGTAGAAGACCCCGTCGCCCTGCTGGACGGCGAACATGCCGTCGCCCTGCAGCATGAGGTCGGTGGACTTGCCCGTGGCCTGCGCCGAACCCTGCGTCATGTTCTGCGTGATCGCCTGGACGCGGACGCCGAGGCCGACCTGGGAGGGGTTCGTCCCGCCGTTGGCGTCGGTGGGGGCGCCGGCGGCCTTGGTGAGCTGGGACAGCGTGTCGGCGAACACGACGCCGGAGCTCTTGAAGCCGGCGGTGTTGACGTTGGCGATGTTGTTGCCGACGACGTCCATCATCGTCTGGTGCGAACGGAGACCGCTGACGCCGGAGAACATGGAGCGGAGCATGCTGCAGACCTTTCGAGGGGGCTGACGGGGGACGAGGGGATCAGGCGGACGGGGAGGGACCCGACGACGGCTCCGTGGAGTTCGAGGCCGCGGGCTTGGGGGCCGGAGCGGTGCCGGCGCCGGCGACGCCGACCCCGGCGATCTTGGACAGGACGACGCTGACGCCGTCGACGTTCAGGACGGGCTCGCCGCCGGTGCCGCCGGCCGACCCCTGGACGAAGGAGACCGAGCGGACCTCGCCGGTCTTGGCCGTCCCGTCCTCACCGGTGTAGGACACCGTCTGCCCGACCAGCGTGCTGGCCTGCAGCTTGTTCTGCGCCGCGACCATGGACGTCGACTGCTTGGCGACGTCCTGCATGGCCTCCAGGGCGGAGAACTGCGCGGTCTGGGCCATGAACTGCGTCGTGTCGGCCGGCTTGGACGGGTCCTGGTAGCGCAGCTGGGCGACCAGGAGCTTGAGGAACATGTCCTTGTCGTCCTTGGTCTTCTGCTGCGCGATCGCGGAGGTGTCGGTCTTGCCCGCGTTCTTCGCCGCGTTCGTCTGCGTGAGCAGGTCCGAGTTCGCGATCAGGCCGGCGTACGGGTTGGACCCGCTGGCCGCGTCGATGGTCATGCCTACTCCTTCGGACGAACGGGTGAAGGTCTGTAGCCCGGGCGGGGCGTTGCGCGCACCCGTTCGGGGTGCTCGGCGCCTGGAACGGTTCAGACGCTCAGGTCGACGCGGCCGGCGGCCACCGCGGCGGCCTCGCGCAGGGTGCGGCGTTCCGCGGCGGCGGCCGAGAAGGCCGACCGGGCGCTCGCACCGGCCTCGGCGGCGGCCGAGCGCTGCCCCGCGCCCTGTCCCGAGCCCTGCTGCCCGGAGGAGGACCCGTCCCGGCCGCCGAACTGGGCGTCGGCGGACCGGCCCTGCTGGGAGGAGCCGGAGTCGGCGCGGACGTCGACGGTCGTCTGGGTCCAGGCGCCGCCGGACAGCTCGCGCTGCAGGTCGCCCACGGCGGCCTTGAGCGCGTGCCGGGCGGCCTCGGAGGCCCCGGCCAGGGAGACGTGCAGCGCTCCCCCGCTGACCTCCGCGGTCACCTTCACCGGGCCCAGGCCCTGCGGGTTCACCTCCACCGACATCCGGTGCACGGCGTCGGCCGCGGGCAGGTCCTCCAGGCGGCCGGCGACCCCGTGGGCGAACGCGGCCGGGTTGGCCAGCGGCAGCGGGGCCGGCGGCGTGGAGGCCACCGCGGCGGCGGGCGCGGTGACCGTGCCGGTCCCGGTGACCGATGGTACGGCCGTCGGCAGCAGCCCGGCGGGCACGTCCGTGTCGGCGGTCACCGCACCCGGGACCGGCGGCGCCGCACCGGTCACGGGCGCGGCGATGGGCTGGGTGACGGCGGGGCTGCCGGCCAGGACGACGGGCGGGGCCTGCACGGGCACCTCCCCGGCGGCGGCGCGCGGCGCGGTCGGCACCGCCGTCGCCGCAGCCGGCTGTGCGCCGGGCTGCTGACCGCCCTGGCCCTGCTGCTGCCCGGCACCGTCACCGGCACCGGCACCAGGGCCCTGACCGGCCTGGCCCGCGACCGGTGCGACCGGGACGGTCGCGGTGGGGACGCCCTCGGCGGTCGGGGCCGCGACCTGGGGGGGAGCTGCGGGTGTGCCGACGGCGGCCTGGGCCACCACGGGCGCCGCGGGGGTGGTCGTGGCGGCGGCGGGAAGGCTCGTGGGAGCGGTCCCCGCGGCGGTCTGCACCTGCTCGGCGTCGGCGGGACGGACGTGCTGCGGCAGGCCCGTGGTCACCGTCTGCACCGGTGCGGCGGCACCCGCGCCGGGAGCCGGCACGGAGGTGGAGGTGACGGTGGCCCCCGCGAGCGCCGTGGCGACGGCATCGGCACCTTCGGCCGCGGGGGTCGGGGTGGGCCGACCGGTGGGGGCCGTCGCGGTGCTGGTGCCGGTGCTGGTGCCGGTCACGGCTGCCCCGGCCGCCTCGGTCGTCCCAGCGGTCCCGGTGGCGGTGGTGGTGGGAGCGGCGAGGGGGGCAGCGGTGGTGACCGCGGCGGGGACGGTGGTCCCCCCGGTCGCGGTGGGGGCGGCGTCCACGAGCGGCTGCGTCGTCGGCACCCCCGTCGCACCGGCCGCACCCGTCCCGGGCGTCCCGGGGGTCTGACCGCTCTGGTCGGACAGGCCCGGGGCGGTCTTGGGGGTGAGCACGGCGCGCAGGGCGGCGGGCAGGCCGAGCAGGGCGGGGTCGACGGGGACGGTCGGCACCGCGGCGGCGTCCACGGCGGTCTCGCCCTCGGCATCGGCGTGGTCCTCGACCGCGGTCTCCTCCCGGGAGGCGCGGGTCGTGCCGGGGCGGGCCGGTTCCTGGGCCTTCTCGGTGCGCTCGGCGCTCTTGGTCTGTCGCCCCTGGGGACGGTCGGGGCGCTCGGCGGGACGGTCCTCGCGCCGGTCCACGTTCTTGGCGGCGGCGCGCTCGGTCGCCGCGGCGGCCTCGGGACGGTCCTCGCGGACCGCTCGCCCGTCCCGGCCCGTGTCGCGGGCGGGGGTGCGCAGGTCCTGCACGGCCTGCCCGAGGGAGTCGGCGAAACCGGACCCGTCGGAGCCGGCGGCCGGCCGCGAGCCCTCGCGGGGGGTCGCGGTGAACGGCAGCGTCGTGACGGACAGGTTGGCGCTCACGCGGGGCTCCCGAGGTCGGCGGTGATCTTCTTGACGTAGTTCTGGGTCTCGGCGAAGGGCGGGATGCCGCCGTACTTCTTCACGTTCCCGGCGCCGGCGTTGTAGGCGGCCAGGGCCAGGGAGACCGACCCGAAGGTCTTCAGGTGCCCGGCCAGGTAGCGGCCGGCGGCGTCGATGGAGGCGAACGGGTCGGTGGGGTCGATGCCGAGGCCGCGGGCCGTGGCGGGCATGAACTGCATGAGCCCGGTGGCGCCGGCGCGGCTGCGGGCGGTGGGGTCGAAGCCGGACTCCTGCTTGGCGACGGCGCGCAGCAGACCCGCGGGCAGGCCGTACGTGGTCTCGGCGGCGGTGAAGGCGCTCTCGTAGGGGGCGGACTTCGCGCTGACCCCGGCCGAGAGGGACGCGGGGCGCACGTAGGAGGAGGCGTCGGTGGCCGGGGCGCCACCCAGGCCGGACAGCAGGGTGGCGGCGACGCCGACGCCGGCCGCGGTGGCCGCGGCGCCCGCGCCGAGGCGGCGGATGGTCATCGGGGTCTCCCAGACCTTGGAGATCTTCACGACGTCGCCCGTCTTCGGCGCGTGCAGCATCTGCCCGTCGCCGACGTAGATGCCGATGTGGTGGCCGTTCTCCAGGACGACGAGGTCGCCGGGGCGGGCCTTGTCCAGGGAGGGCACGGCGGTGCCGACGGTGGCCTGCTGGGCCGCGGTGCGGGGCAGGGACAGCCCGAGCTGCTTGCCGGCGTACTGGATGAGCCCGGAGCAGTCGAAGCCGTCGGGGGTGGTGCCGCCCCACCGGTAGGGCACGCCCTTGAACTGCTCGGCGACGGCCAGGAGCCGCCGGCCGGTGCCGGTCTCGCCCAGGACGGACTCGCTGAGGGCCCGCACCCCGCGGCTGAGGACGCCCGAGGCCGCCGGACCGGTGCCGGCCAGGACGTCGGCGAACCCCCCCGACGCCTGCGAGGGGGTGGCGGCGACCCTCGCCGCGGTCGTGGTCAGCGGCCGGGCGGTGGTGCCGGCGAACTGGGCGATGCGGGCCTCGATGTCGGCGATGCGGGCCTGGACCTCGGCGATGCCGCTCACGCGTCGCCTCCTTCGAGCTGGGCCCGGCGGCGGGCGCGGGCGGCGAACTCGGCGACGGTGCGGTCGTCGAGGGCCTTCTGGTCGGCGCGCAGGGCGGCCTCCTCCTGGGCGCGTTCGTGGCGTTCGACGACGCGTTCGAGGGAGCGTTCGGCGCGGCGGGCGCGGGCCCAGGCGGCCTGCTTCTCCCCCAGGTCGACCTCGGCGCGCGCGACGAGGGCGCGGGCGCTGTCGAGGTCGGCGACGAGGGCGGAGCGGCGGGCGACGGCCGCGGTCCAGGCGGCCATCGTCTCGTCGCTCAGGTGGGCCTCGCCGAGTTCGCGGCGCACGCGGGCGGCGCGCTTCTGCTCGTTGCGCAGGACCGCGTTCGCGGCGGCGACGTCGACCTTGATCTGGTCGGCCTGGACCTTGCGCAGCTTCAGCAGCGCCATGATGGCCTTGGTGGCGCTCACCGGTGACCTCCGAAGCTCGTGACCAGCTGCTGCAGCTGGGCCCACGCCTGGGCGGGCGGGGTGATGTCGTGGATGTCCTGGCGCAGGAAGGCGTTGATGGCCGGCAGGTGGGCCACGGCCGCGTCGACCTCGGGGTTGGCGCCGGGCTGGTAGGCGCCGACGTCGATGAGCTCCTTGGCGTCGCGGTGGGCGGCCAGGACGCGGCGCAGGGCGGTGGCGGCGGCCTTCTGGTCCGGGCCGGTGACGCGGCCGGCGACGCGGGAGACGGAGTCGAGGACGTCGATGGTCGGGAAGTGCCCGGCCGTGGCCAGGCGCCGGTCCAGGACGACGTGGCCGTCGAGGATGGAGCGGGCGGCGTCGGCGATGGGCTCGTTGTGGTCGTCGCCGTCGACCAGCACCGTGTAGATGCCGGTGATGGAGCCGGTCACCCCGGGTCCGGCGCGTTCGAGCAGGCGGGGCATGAGGGCGAAGACGCTCGGCGGGTAGCCGCGGGTGGCGGGGGGTTCACCGACGGACAGGCCGATCTCGCGCTGGGCCATGGACACGCGGGTCAGGGAGTCCATCATGAGGACCGCGTCGGCGCCCAGGTCGCGGAAGGACTCGGCGATGGCGGTGGCGGTCAGGGCGGCGCGCAGGCGCAGCACGGGGGCCTCGTCGGAGGTGGCGACGACGACGACGGAACGGGCCAGGCCCTCCGGGCCCAGGTCGTCCTCGAGGAACTCGCGGACCTCGCGGCCACGTTCGCCGATGAGGGCGAGCACGGACACGTCGGCGGCGGTGCCGCGGGCGATCATCGACAGCAGCGAGGACTTCCCGACGCCGGAGCCGGCGAAGATGCCGAAGCGCTGGCCGCGCCCGGCCGGGACGAGGGTGTCCAGGGCGCGCACGCCCAGGCCGAGGGGGGCCTCGACCCGGCCGCGGGACAACGCCGGCGGCGGGGTGGCGTGCAGGGGGGCGCGGGGGGCCGCCGCGAGGGGGGCGCCGCCGTCGAGGGGGTTGCCCATCGCGTCCACGACGCGCCCGAGCAGGGCCGGTCCGACGGGGACGTCGGAGGGGCGGCCGGTGGCCACGGCGGGGGCGCCGGCGGCCAGGCCGGTGAGGTGGCCCAGCGGCAGGCAGCGCAGCCGGGACCCCTCAGCGGCGACGACCTCGGCGGGCAGGGAGGCGGGCGAGCCGGGCTCGCCCAGCAGGACGGTCTCCCCCACCGCGGCCGGCAGGCCGGTGACCTCGACGGACAACCCGACGATGGCGCTGACCCGCCCGCTCAGGCGCGGGCGGGCCGCGACGGTGGCGCGGGCGACCTGGGGGGCCAGGACCTCCCGCACCTGCGCTGCGAGGCGGGTCGAGACCAGCGCGCTCACGCGAGCGCTCCGGTCTCGCCCTCTCCGACGAGGGCAGCCAGGGCCCGGGAGACGCTGGCGCGCAGGCCGGCGTCCACCTCGGTGTCCCCCTGGCGGGCGACGGCGTCACCCGGTTGCACGGCCGGGTCGGGGAGGAAGCTCACGAGTTCTGCATCGGACGACGCGTGCCGACCCTTGAGGGCGTCACCCGTCAGGGCGCTCAAGTCGGCCGGGTTCACGCGCACGGTGACGGGTTTCTCGGCGTCCAGGGGCGCCAGGGCCCGGCGCACGGCCTCCCCCACGGGGGAGTCCATGAGCTGCACCTCGCGGTCCAGGACGGCGCCGGCCAGCTCCAGGGCCAGTTCCAGGACGGTGTCGGCCAGCGCGCCGATGGCCGGTTCGCGTTCGGCGCGCAGCGCGTCGCCGGCGGCCAGCAGCGCCTCCTCGGCCCGTGCGCGGGCGGCGCGGCGCTCGTCGCGGTCGGTGCGGGCCGCGACGAGCGCGGCCTCGCGCTGGGCCTCGGCCTCGGCCTCGGCCCTGACCGCGGCCTGGCGCATGCCGGCGGCCCAGCCGGCGGCGTAGCCCTCGGTGCGGGCCCGCTCGCGCAGCTGCACCAGGTCGGCGGTGTCCTCGCGCCGGGTCAGGTCGAGGCCGACGAACCCCCGCGGCGACGTGCTCGCCGCCGCCGGGACGGCGAGGAACACGCGCGGTTCGCGGGTGGTGCCGGGTCGGGTGTCGGCGGGCTGGAACCGGTCACGAGACGAAGTCATCGTCACCACCGCGGGTCAGCACGATCTGGCCGGACTCCTCCAGCTGGCGGATGATCGCGACGACCTTCTGCTGGGACTCCTCGACCGCGGACGTGCGGACCGGGCCCATGAGCTCGATCTCGTCGAGCAGGTTCTCGCGGGCACGTTCGGAGACGTTCTTGAGGATCTTGTCCCGGACCGTCTCGGTGACGCCCTTGAGGGCCGTGGCCAGGTCGGCCGTCTCGACCCCGCGCAGGACGAGCTGGATCGCGCGGTCGTCGAGGGTGGTGATGTCCTCGAAGACGAACATGAGCCCGCGGATCTCCTCGGCCAGCGCGGCGTTCTTGGCCGCCAGGCCCTCCAGGATGGAGCGTTCGGTGCCGCGGTCGGCGCGGTTGATGATGTCGACCAGGGGCTGGACGCCACCGACGGCGGTGTTCGTCTTGGCCTGCAGCACCGTGGAGGTGCGGCGCTGGACGACGTCCTCGACGAGGCGGACGTACTCGGAGCTGGTGGCCTCCATCGTGGCGATGCGCAGCGCGATGTCGGCCTGCACGTCGGCGCTGAGCCCGCCGAGGATCATCGAGGCCTGGTCCGGGCGCAGGTGCGCCACGACCAGGGCGATGGTCTGGGGGTGCTCACCGGTGAGGAACGTGAGGATCTGCTGCGGGTCGGCCTGGTGCAGGAACTGGAAGGGCTGCACGATCGCGGCCTCGGCCACCCGGCCCAGGACCTCCGCGGCGCCGTCGGCGCCCAGGGCGCCCTCCAGGAGGGACTGGGCGTAGTCCAGGCCACCGAGCCCGCCGCGCAGCGGCGAGGCGATCATCCCGTGGAACTCCTCCAGGACGACGCCGGCCACCTCGGGGCTGACCGCGCGCAGCCGCAGGATCTCCGCGGTCAGCTCCTCGATCTCCGCAGGCCGCAGGTGCCCCAGCACCTTCGCGGCGTTCTCCTGACCGACCTGCAGCAGCAGGACGGCGGCCTTCTGCGCCCCTGTCAGGGGCGCGACCTCGAGCTCGGTGGACGGCACGGCTCAGGACCTCCGATCGGCGAGCCAGCCGCGGAGCAGTTCCGCGACTTCCTCGGGCTGGCGGGAGACGAGTTCGACGACCTCGGTGCGCCGGGCGGCCGCGGCCTCCAGGGCCGGGTCGACCGGTGCTGCTTCGATCGCCACGTGCTTCTCGACCGCCGGGGCGATCTCCTTGAGCCCCTCGGCCGGCGCGGTGATGTCACCGAGCTGGAGGGGGTCGACGTCCAGGACGTCGACGGTCTCCACCTTGCGGCGGCGGAAGGCCACGAGGATCACGATGAGCATGATCAGCACGAGCAGGGCCAGGGCGGCGGTCTTGGCGTAGCCGATGAGGGTGTCCTGCTGCTGGGCCTTGTCGGCCTCGGCGAGCTGGGCGGCCGCGTCGGCTGCGGCGGTGTCGTCGAAGGCGGTCTTGATGACCGAGACGGTGTCGTTGCGGGTGGGGTCGATCCCGGCGGCCTGGTTGACGATCTGGGTGACCTGGTTGACGTCGGCGGCGGACGCGGCCCCCTTGGCGCCGGCGTTCAGCACGACCGAGACGGCCTGCCGGGTGATCTTGCCGGGGGCCTGCTTGGTGACGACGTCGGTCTGGTTGGTCGGGATGTTGTTCTGGACGGTGTCCTTGTCGTACCCGCCCTGACCCGCGGCGCCGTTGGCCGGCACCGCGATGTTGTCCGGGCCGAGCACGCCGGCCGCGGCCCCGCCGCCGGTCCCGTTGTACTTCTCGGTCGTCGTGGCCTGCGCCGAGGGGTTGATGCCCTCGGTCTGGGTGTACGTCCGCGAGGTCTCGGTGCGGTCGTCGAAGTCCAGCGTCGCCTTGACCGTGGCCTTGACGTTGCCCTTGCCGTAGATGCTCTCCAGGTAGTCCTGCAGCTCCGAGGAGGCGGCGGCGTTGTAGTCGCTCGTCTTCTCGTTCTGCGCGCTGGAACCGGACCCGTCGGTGGACAGGGTGTTGCCCTTGTCGTCGACGACGGAGACGTTCTTGGGGTCCATGCCCGGCACGCCGCCGGCGACGAGGTTGACGATCGCGGTGACGTTGTCGTTGGACAGCTTCGCGCCCGGCTTGAGCTTGACCAGCACCGAGGCGGTGACCGGGTCCTGCTCGTCGAGGAAGACGTCCTTCTCGGGGATGGCGAGGTTCACCACCGCCGACTCGACACCGGCCAGGGCCTCGATCGTGGTGGCCAGCTCCTTCTTCAGGTCCTGCTGGTAGGCCTGCTGCTGCACGAACTCCGAGGCGGTGACACCCACGGTGCTCATGAGCGTGCCCGAGCCGCTGCCGGTCTCGGCCGGCAGCCCCGCACCGGCCATCGCCAGGCGCTCGGCGTCGACCTTGTCGGCGGGCACCGAGATGGTGGCGCCGCCGTCGGAGAGCTCGTAGGGCGTCCCGTCGGCCTTCAGCTTCTCGGAGATCGCACTCGCGTCGGTCCCGGAGAGGTTGGAGAACAGCGGCGCGTACGACGGCGTGGACGCCCACTGCGAGAACAGGACCGCCCCGCCCAGCAGCGCCGCGACGACGGCGATGACGACGGCCTTCTGGCCGGTCGAAAACGTCCGGAAACCGGAGACGAAGTTCTTGGCGTTCTCGACGATCGCCGCGCTTCCCTTGGCCTTGGCCATCAGACCTGCATCCTCATGATCTCGTTGAAGGCTTCGACGGCCTTGTTGCGGATGGCGACGGTGAGCTGGGTGGCCAGCTGGGCCTCGTTGCTGGCGATCATGTAGTCGTGGACGTTGGTCAGGTCACCGGTGGCGGCCTTGACCGCCAGGTCGTCGGAGGTGGACTGCAGACCCTGCAGCTTGTCCACCCCCCCGCCCAGGCCCTGGGCCAGCAGGGAGGCGAACTCGGTCCCGGAGGTTCCGTCCACCGAGGTGGAGGGCCCGGTGCCGGCGATCCCGGCCACCGCCGCGGGGTTCACGATCCCGGCGTAGGTGGTGCCGCTGCCCCCGCCGACCCCGCTGGTCATCTGCAGGTTGTCGGTGTCGGCGATGCCCTGCCCGTACCCGGTGGCCAGCGTGCCGAGCGTTCCGGCGACGTCCCCGACGCGGCCGAGGGAACCGATCGATTCGATGCTCACGCCGCTCACGCCTTCCCGAGCTGCAGGGCGGCCTGGTAGGCCTCCTTGGACCGGTCGAT
Organism: Kineococcus mangrovi; assembly: GCF_041320705.1. NCBI lineage: Bacteria > Bacillati > Actinomycetota > Actinomycetes > Kineosporiales > Kineosporiaceae > Kineococcus > Kineococcus mangrovi. Next base: position 205,514 of record NZ_JBGGTQ010000007.1, on the reverse strand, counting down.
GACCGACAGGTTCGCCTGGTAGGCGCGCTGGGCCATGATCAGGCTGGTCATCTGCGTGCTCATGTCGATGTCGGGGTACTTCACGTACCCCTGGGCGTCGGCCAGCGGGTGCGCGGGGTCGTAGACCAGCCGGCCCTCGGGGCCGCCGGTGACGATGCCGGCGACCTGGGTGCCCTTGCCGTCGGCGGCCTCGGCGGCCACGACGTACTTGGCCTCGTAGGCCGGGTCCGCCGTCCGGACGGCCGTGTTGATGTTCGCCAGGTTGTCGCTGACGGCATCCATCCACTTGCGGTTCACGGTGACGCCGGTACCGGCGATGCCGATCGCGTCGAAGATGCTCATGGGTTCGCTCCGGATGTCAGGTCAGGGGACGGGGACCGGTGGACGGGACCAGGTGATCCGTCGTCATTGGCTGCTCATCGCGGTGCGCAGCAACGAGTACTTCGAGTTCAGCGCGCTCAGGACCGTCTGGTAGCTGAGGTTCGTCGAGATGTTCGAGATCGACTCCTCGTCGAGGTTCACGTTGTTGCCGTCCTCGCGGGTCGGCTCCAGCGACTTGCGCGTCGTGATGTCCGCGCTCAGGGCCGCGGCGGGGTCCCCGGCGGCGACCGCGCCGGCCAGCGCGTCCTCGAACCGCACCTTGTTGGCCAGGTAGCCCTTGGTGTTGATGTTGGAGATGTTGTCGGCGATGGCCCGCTGCCGCGCCTGCAGACCGTTCAACGCGGTGTGCAGTGCGACGCTGGTCAGATCGGACACGGGGGCCACCCTCCGGGTTTCGCGGACTGGGGATCGAGCTGGGGATCGAGCTGGGGATCGAGCTGAGCGCTGGGTTCGGGGTTCTGGAGGCTCAGACACTCCTTCGGCCCTGCGGCCGTGCGTCTTGAGCCCGGACGGGGCACCGATCGGTGCCGTCCTCCACACCTGCGCGGCGGGTCCACCCGGCTGCGCCGAGCGGTCCGGCGAAGACCACCCGGACGGCGGTACCACCGCTGCGGGCAGCACCGTCGGTGACGCCCACGGACCTGCAGGGAGCATCGCGACGCCTGCGCACCTGCACCCCACCGGCGCGGCACGTCCGCGCCCGGCCCGGCCCCGGGACGCCACCTCCCCCGCCCGGTGACCACGGTGGGTGCGCGGGCTGAGCCGGACGGGTGACGCACGTCCAGGCGATCCAGCCGCTCAAGTTCCCCGCGGCCCGCGCCGAGGAAGAGGCCAGCCGATCCCCCGACCCCACCCCCTCACCACCCCGGCACCACCTTCGAGGACAGGAACCCCCACGCCATGGACAGCGCAGAACGTCCCACCGACGCGCCCGCCGCGGGTCCGGCGGAACTGGCCCTCCTGGCCGAGGAGGCCGAGCAGCTCACCGCCGCCGAGCCCTCCGAGCACCGCGCGCAGGTGCTGGAGCAGCTCGCGCGCGCCGTGCGCACCGAGGCCGACGGCGGTGACGGCCGGCTGGGCCGCTGGGCCGACGCGGACCTGTTCGACGTCCTGGACGTCGACGCCGCGGTCGCGCCCCTGGAGCTGCGCCGCAGCGTGCTGCGCTCGGGGTCGCTGCGCACGATCCTCGTCTTCGCCCCTGTCATGGTGACGTGGGTCGGTCTGCTGTTCGCGGGGCGCGCCTACGGGCAGATGTCCGCGGCCGGCCAGGCCGGCGACGGGGAGTCGTTCCTGCAGCTGTGGCTCGACGGGTTCGGCGGGCGCACCTTCTTCTCCCTGGACCGCGTGGCGGAGTTCGCCGTCGTCCTCATCGCCGCCGCGATCGCGGTGGCCGTGGCCACCGACCGCCGCCAACGCGCCGACGAGCTGAGCGCCGCGCGCGCCGACGAGTCCCACCGCCGGCTCCTGCGCGGTTTCGCCGCACGCGCCACCCTGGTGCTGGCCCCGCACCGCAGCAACGCCGCCGAGCAGCTCGGTGCGCACTTCGAGCGCGGCCTGACCGAGCTGGGCCGGCTGGTGGCCGAGACCATCCGCCTGCACGCCGACACCAGCGAGCTCGTCGCGACCGTGCGCTCCTCGGCCCAGCACGCGATCACCGCGGCCGAGGCCGCCAACGCCGGTGGCGCCGACGTCGCCCGGGCCGCCACCGAGCTGGGCTCGACGGTCACGCGGGCCGTGGCCACCCACGGTGAGCTCATCGCCGCCGACCGCGACCAGCACACCGCCACCCTGGCCGAGTCGACCCGCACCCTGGCCGAGCACCTCGAGCAGGTCCGCGCCGGCACGGCCGAGGCGCTGCGGGAGGGGCTGCAGGGCCGGGACCGGGTGCTGTCGGCCGTCGAGGGCGTCTCGGCCGCCGTGGCGGCCCTCAGCACCCAGACCCGGGAGTCCATCACCGAGCTGTCGACGTCGGCGCAGGCGATGAGCAGGCACAGCGCCAACTTCGGCGAGGCCGTCACCGGTCACGTCGCGGCGCTGTCGGGCACGGCCCGGGAGTCGGTCGAGACGATGCACGCCACGGTCGTCGAGAGCGTCCAGCAGGTCACCCGCATGACCGGGGAGGCGTTCAGCGAGCACGTCGCCGCCTCCGCCGAGCACGCCGCCACCACGATGGAGACGCTGCGCCGCGACGTCGAGCGCACCTCGGAGGCCGCCGAGGCCGCCCTGGGCACCGCGACGCGGGTCCTGGCCACCGCCGCCGAGGCCGCCGACCGCCGCACCCGCCACGAGGAGCGCCTGGCCGACCTGCTGACCACGCAGAACGAGGTCCTGGACTCCTGGCGGGGCATCGAGAACCGCCTCGTGGAGGCCGCGCACGACATGCGCTCGGTGCCGCGCTGGCTGGAGAAGGTCCAGCACGAGCACGCCGACGCCACCGGCCGCGCGCTGCGCAGCATCGGCTCGACCCTGCGCGAGGACGTCTCGGCGGCCGTGACGCAGACCCTGGCCATGGCCGGGGAGGACCACGTCCGGCAGGTCAACCGCGCCTACCGCGACGCCAGCCGCACCCTGACCCAGGACCTCACCCAGACCCTGAGCCAGTCGCTGAACTCCGACCTGGGCTCGGTCGTGGACTCGGTGATGGACCAGCTGACCCACCAGGTCGAGGCCCTGCCCGAGCGGATCGCCCTCGCCTCGGCCCGCCAGCAGCACCACCAGCAGCAGCAGCACCAGCAGCGGCCGGTCGTGCCGGCCCGCCGGCCGGAGCCACGGCCCGAGCTGCGACCGGAGCTGCGGCCCGAACCCCGGCCCGAACCCCGGCCCGAACCCCGTGCGCCCCAGCCCGAACCGGTCGTGCGCCGCGCGGCGCGCCCCGAACCGGAGGTCGAGGAGCAGTTCGTCGCCGTCGCCCCGCGCACGCTGCAGGACCTCGCCGCCCGGCGCTACGCGCGGGTGGGTCAGTGAGGCGCCCGGGCCCGCGGGTCCCGCTGCGTCCCGCGCTGCGCTCGCAGCGCGGTGAGAACGGCACCGTCGGCCTGGCCGGCTGGGTCTTCGCCGACGCCCTCCTGGCGCTGACGATCATCGGCCTGGCTGCCGGCGGGGCCGTGCACGCCGGTGTCGAGGCCCCCGCGGCCGCCGCCGCGGTCGCCACCGCGGCCCCCACGGCCACGCCCGCCCCGACGGTGACGGTGACCGCCCCGGCCCCCGAGCCCGTGCCGTCGATGCCGGCCGGGGTGGCGCAGGCCCCGGTCGTCCTGGAGGTGCTCGTCGACGGCTCGAACGACGACGAGGTCCGCGCCTCGGTCGCGGCCGCCGTGGGGGACCTGGCCGCCCAGGGCCGGCGCGCCGCCTTCGTCCTGACCTTCGGGACGGCCGGTGACCCCGCCGCCGGCACGGCGCTGGCCCGGCGGGTCAACGCCCAGCTCGACGCCGCCGCGCCCGAGGTGTTCGCCGGGTCCGCCAAGCGCGACTTCTGGCGGGCCGTCAACGCCCAGTCCCCCCGCGCCGGGGTCGTCCAGCTGGAGCTGTACCTGATCCAGTCGTGAGACCCGCACCGGCGCCGACCCGTCACCGACGCGGAGGTGAGCGACGCGGGAGGTGAGTGACGCGGGGGGTGAGTCCCGCCACAGCGGGGCGCGGACGCTCAAGGGGGCGTGCGCGGTGGTCGAGGAGACCCCGTGCGCGCCCCCTGCCCGTCCCCCCGCCCGGCCCCTCACCCGGTCCCCCGTCCCTCCCGCCCGCAGCCGTGAGCGCCGGTCTGGCCCTGCTGGCCAGCGTCCTGTGGGGCAGCTCGGACTTCCTGGGCGGCAGCGTCAGCCGCCGGCTGCGCGCCGTGCAGGTCCTGGCCGTGTCCCAGGTCCTGTCCGCGCTCGTGCTGCTGGCCTTCCTGCTGGCCACCGGCCGGCTCGCGCACGTGGGTGCCGGGGCGTGGCTGGGCTGGTCGGTGCTGGCCGGCCTCACGTGGGCGGGGGCGATGGGTGCCCTCTACACGGCCCTGGCCCGCGGCACGATGGGCGTCGTCGCCCCCGTCGCCTCCTGCGGGATGCTCGTGCCGGTCGCGGCGGCCGTCCTGACCGGTGAGCGCCCCGGGGCCGTGGCCCTGGCCGGGGCCGCGCTGGCCCTCGTCGGCGTCGTGGGCGCCGCGGGCCCGGAGCTGTCCGGCAGCGGGCGCACCCCGGTGGCGGCTGTGGGGCTCGCGGCGCTGGCCGCGCTGCTGTTCGGCGTGGAGGTGTACGCGCTGGCCCGGGCCAGCGAGACCTCCGTGGCCGGTGCGCTGCTGGGGATGCGGCTGTCCTCCCTCGTCGTGGTCGTCGTGGCCGCGGCCGCGACCGCGCGCAGCGCGCCCGCGGTCGCCGGCCGCGACCTGCCGGTGCTGCTGGCCCTGGGCGTCCTGGACCTGGGCGCGACCGCGGCGTTCGCGCTGGCCTCGACCTCCGGGCTGGTCAGCGTCGTGGCGGTGCTGGCCTCCCTGTACCCGGCGGTGACGATCCTGCTGGCCCGGCAGGTCCACGGCGAACGGCTCAGCGGGGTCCAGAAGGGCGCGGTCGTCCTCGTGCTGCTCGGCGCCGTGCTCTGCGCCCTGGGCTGAGCGGGCGACCGGCCGAGACCGGGATCGGGCCCGGGATCGAGCCCGGGGCCGGGTGCCGGATCGGGCACCGACACCCGTTCGGCGGGTCGAGTCGTGCACGGGGGCAACCGAGAACTCCTGTGACCCCAGGAGGATGTCGTGAGCTCTACCGACGGGCACCACCCGGTGCTGCCGCTGCGCTGGCAGCGGGCGCTGCACGTGCTGCTGCTGCTCGTGCCGGCCGCCTTCGTCGTCTCCACGGTCCCCGGGGTGCGCCCCGCGCCGGGCTACTCGCTGCTGCTGGACGGCGTCCTGAACAACCTGGCCTACGAGTCAGCGGCCGCGCTGTGCCTGGTGCGCACGCTGTCGACCCAGGGCCCCCGCCGCGGCGGCTACCTGCTGAGCGCGGCCCTGGCGGCCTACGGCTCGGGCAACGTGTTCTGGACGATCCTCGTGCGGCCCCTGACCGACCCGCCGTACCCCTCCGGTGCCGACGCGGGCTTCCTGCTGTTCTACCCGCTGGTCTTCGTCGCCCTCATCCTGCTGGCCAGGTACCGCGACAGCCGCCACGTCCGCAGCCTGTGGCTGGACGGCGTGGTCGGCGCCCTGGCCGTCGGGTCCGTGGCCGCCGCCGCCGTCATCGGTCCCATCGTCTCGGCCGAGGGCAGCTGGGCCGCCGTGGCCACCACGTCGGCCTACCCCGCCCTGGACCTGGTCCTGCTCGCGGTCCTGGCGGCGGTCCTGTCCCTGTTCGGCTGGCGCCCGCCGCGGGGCCTGTGGCTGCTGGCCGCCGGGCTGGTCGTCTTCGTCGTCGCCGACGTCGTCTACCTGTTCGCCACCGCGCAGGGCACCTACGTCCCCGGCGGCCCCACCGACGGGGTCTGGGTCCTCGGCGTCGTGCTCATGGGCTTCACCCCCGGCTGGACGCCCGCGCCCACCGGGCCCCGGCTGCCGGCGTGGGCGCTGCTGTCCATCCCGGTGCTGGCCACCACCGTCGCCCTCGCCGTCCTCGTCGTGGACCACCGCGTCCCGCTGCACCCCGCCGCCGTCGCCGTGGCCGCGGCCACCGTGGTCACCGCGCTGGCCCGGCTGGTCATCACGCTGCGCGACGTGACCCGGCTCGCCGAGCACCGCGAGCTCGCCCTGACCGACGAGCTGACGGGCCTGGCCAACCGGCGCGCCCTGTACCGGCGCACCCCCGACCTGCTCGCCGGCTGCGCACCGGAGGAGACCGTCGCGCTGCTCCTGCTGGACCTCGACGGGTTCAAGGAGGTCAACGACAGCCTGGGGCACCAGGCCGGGGACTCGCTGCTGGCCGACGTCGCCCGGCGCGTGCAGGGGGTCTGCGCCACCCCCCGCACGGTCGTGGTGCGCCTGGGCGGGGACGAGTTCGCCGTCCTGCGCGCCGGCGCCTCGCGGGCGCAGGCCCTGGCGCTGGCCGACGACGTGCACGAGGCGCTGCACGGGGCCTACGGCCTGGAGGGCGTGCAGGTGCGGGCGCGCGCCAGCATCGGCGTCTCGGTGCTGCCCGCGAGCGCCGCGGAGCTGTCGACGCTGCTGCGGCAGGCGGACGTGGCGATGTACCACGCCAAGACCCGGCACCTGGGCACCTTCGCCTACGTCGCCGACGTCGACGAGTTCGCCTCCGGGGAGCGGCTGGAGACCGCCGAGCTGTTGCGCGCCGACATCGCCGCCCGCCGGATGGTCCTGCACTACCAGCCGAAGGTCGACGTGGCCTCGGGGGCGGTGGACGGTGTCGAGGCGCTCGTGCGCTGGCGGCACCCGCGCCGGGGGCTGTTGTTCCCCGACGCGTTCCTGTCCGTCGTCGAGACGGCCGGGCTCATGGAGGCCATGACGCAGGCGGTGCTGGAGCAGGCGCTGGACCAGGCCGTCGCGTGGGCGGCGGCGGGGCGTCCGCTGGCCGTCGCGGTGAACCTGTCGGCCTCCTCCCTGGGGGACGCGACGCTGCCGGACCGCGTGTGCGCGATGCTCGCCGAGCGCGGGCTGCCGGCGCGGCTGCTGGAGATCGAGATCACCGAGGACTTCCTCATGGCCGACCGCGTGCGCGTGCAGGGGATCTTGGACGGCTTGCGGCGCAGGGGGATCCGTGTCGCCGTCGACGACTACGGCACGGGGTACTCCTCCCTGGCGTACCTGCGGGAACTGCCCATCGACGACCTCAAGCTCGACAAGTCGTTCCTGACCGACCTCACCGGTGACCCGCGGGCGCTGGCCATCGTCCGCTCCACGATCGGGCTGGCCCACTCCCTGGGCCTGCGGCTGGTCGCCGAGGGCGTGGAGGACGAGGAGACCCGCCGCGAGCTCGCCGCCGCCGGGTGCGACGTCGTCCAGGGCTGGCTGTACGCCAAGGCGCTGCCCGCGGCGGACCTGCAGGAGTGGCTGGCCCGGCACGACGCCGCTCTCCCCGAGGTCCCCGACGTCCCCGACGCCCTCGTCCCCGACGCCCTCGTCCCCGACCGCACCCCCGTCACCGTTCCCGCCCAGGCCCCGGCCGGAGAGTTCTCGTGAGCATCCCCCAGCAGTTCCGCCCCGCCCACCTCCCCCTGGTCCCGGCTGAGCCCCCGGCCCGGGGTGAGCTCGTCGAGGGCCGCGACGCGGTCCTGACCCTGCTCGAGTCCCTCCTGGGCGCGCACTCCCCCGTTCCCGCGCAGGCCGCGGCGGGTGACCCCGTCACCGCCTCACCCGCGTGGGTGCGGCGCGCCGCGGCGGCCGCCGCACCGGCCGCCGTGTGGGCCGTGCTGGTCCGCGACGGCGCGGCGTGGGGGCTGGCCGTCCTGGCCGACCGGGTCGACGACGCGGGCGCGCGCAGCGGTCTGCTCAGCGGGGGCGGGGGGTACCGCAGCGGCATGCTGACCACGCCGGGCCTGCGCGCGTCCGGCGACGTCGCCCGCACGGCCCTGTCCCTGGCCGGCCCGCTGGGGACCGCCCTGGCGGCCGGTGCCGACGCGCGCGGGAGCGCCCTGGAGCTGGCCGGCCTGCCGGACACCCCGGCCGTGCGGGCCCTGGCGGCCGCGGCCGGGGCGGACCTCGCCGCCGGGCTGCCCGTCCCGGTGGTCGAGCGTCCCGCCGAGGGGACGCACCTGGTCAGCGCCGGGATGCGCAAGAACCTGCGCAAGACGGCGAACCGGCTCGCCACGGACGGGGTCGGGGTGCAGGTCCGCCTCAGCCGGGACCCGGACGCCTTCGCCGCGGCGCTGCCGGAGATCGAGGCCGCCTACCGCGACCGCGACGCCGCGCACGCGCTGGCCTGCCCCCTGGACACGCCCGCGGGCCGGCGCACCTGGCTGGACCGGCTGGCCGCGCTGGGGGAGGCGGGGCGGCGCGAGCTGGCGACGCTGCACCTGGACGGGGAGCTGGCCGCCTACGTGGTCGGGGTGCCGGAGGGGGGGCGCTACGGCGTCTTCGAGGGCCGCTTCGTGACGCGGTGGGCGCGCTACTCCCCCGGCCGCCTGCTGGAGCACACCGTCCTGCAGCACGCGTTCGCCGACCCGGCCGTGCAGGTCGTGGACTGGATGACGGGGGTGGCACCGGAGACGCTGCTGACCGTCAGCCGCTTCGAACCGCGGGTGGTGGTGCACCGTCCCGCGGCCGCTGCGGCCCTCCTGGGCCCCGCGGTCACCGTCGTGGACCGCGCTCAGCGGGTCAGCGCGCGGTAGCTGGCCTGCAGCCAGGGGACGGCGATGGCCAGCGTGGGCCCGCCCAGGACGACCGCGGCGGCCGCGTAGGTGAGGGCGGACAGCCCCCGGCGCGGCGGGCGCGCGCCCAGGCGCCGCACCCGGGCCAGGGCGGCCGACCCGACGGGCATCTCCTGCCCGGAGTCGGGGGCCCCGGCGAGGGCCACCAGGGCCCGGGCCAGCGGCTGGGAGCCGGCGTGGCGGCGGGCGGCGTCGTCGGCGAGCATCTCCACCAGCAGGCGCACCGAGTCCAGCGCGGCCTGGCTGGACACCACGCGGGGGAAGGCGGCGTGCAGGGCCGTGAACCCCTCCAGGACCAGGTCGTGGCGGGCGCGCAGGTGGGCCCGTTCGTGGGCCAGGACGGCGCGCACCTCCTCGGCGGTCAAGGAGGCGAGCATGGCGTCGGAGACGACGACGCGGGAGCGGACGCCGGGCACGCAGTAGGCGACCCGGCCGGGTCCGGCCAGGACCCGCACGCCGGTGCCGGACAGCAGCGCGGCGTCGACCTCGGAGACGGACTCGTTGCGGTGCAGCAGGTCCACCAGGTCGCGGTGCCGGTTGCGACGGCGCCGGGTCCGGATGCCGACGAGGGTGGCGACGACCCAGAACCGGACGGTGACGACGGCGACGAGGGTCGAGCCCAGGCCGATGAGGGTCGTCTGGACGACGCCGTGGCGTTCCAGGAAGGGGAACCCGGGCTCCTCGGTGAACAGCAGCGACAGCGAGGCCAGACCCGCGCCGAGGGTGGCCAGGACCGCGCCGAGGGCGATGGCCTGCCACAGGACGAGGGCGGCGCGCGGGACCTGCCAGGTCCACCGCGCGCGCGCCAGGAGCGCCGGGACGGGGCCCGCCAGGAGCAGCCCCAGTGCTGCGAACCAGACGGCTGTCACGGGTCCGAACCTACGGCGTCCGGGGCCGGGACGTCGGCACGACTCAGGCCGAGGGGGTCGCGGGCCCCCGGTCGGGGGCCACGGCGTCCAGGGCCTCGCGCAGCGCGGCGGCCTCGGCGGGCGAGACGCCGCCGATGAAGTGGACGAGCGCGGCCTGCCGGTCGTCGACCGTCGGGACCCCGCCGAGGGCGTCGAGCATGAGCTCGGCGACCATCTGCTCGCGGGAGGCGACGGGGGTGTAGCGGAAGGCCCGCCCCTCGCGCTCCTGGCGCACGACGTGCTTCTTGGCGAGCCGGTCCAGGACGGTCATGACGGTCGTGTACGCGATCTTGCGGTGCTCGGCGAGCTGCTCGTGGACCTCGCGCACGGTCAGCGGCTCCCCGGCCGCCCACAGGCGGTCCATGACGTCGCGTTCGAGTTCTCCCAGGGCCACGGGTTGATGTTACGTCAAACACACTGCCGAACGCGAGTCGTCGTACTACCGACACAAGTACTACAGTTGGTCGTATTACGACAGGATGTCGTAGGAAGGCGGAGGACGTGACCATCGAGGACCTCACCCGGCTGCAGTTCGCGGTGACGACGCTCTACCACTACCTCTTCGTGCCGCTGTCCATCAGCCTGGCGCTGTTCACCGCCCTGCTGCAGACGGCGCACCTGCGCCGGACCCGACGCGGGGGCGACGACACCTACGGGCGCCTGTCCCTGCTCGTCGGCAAGCTGCTCATGACGACCTTCGCCGTCGGCGTGGTCACCGGACTGGTCCAGGAGTTCCAGTTCGGCCTGTCCTGGAGCTCCTTCGCCCGCTTCTACGGCGACGTCTTCGGCCCCACCCTCGCCGTGGAGGGCATGCTCGCCTTCTTCCTCGAAGCCACCTTCCTGGGGCTGTGGTGGTTCGGCCGCGACCGGCTGCCGGCCCTGGTCCACCTGGGGACCATCTGGGTCGTCGCGGTCGGCACCGCCATCAGCGCCTTCGTCATCCTCGCCGCGAACTCCTTCATGCAGAACCCCGTCGCGTACACGATCGACGCGCAGACCGGCCGGGCCCGCCTGGGCAGCTTCCGCGAACTGCTGCTCAACGAGGTCAACCTCGCCGCGTTCCCGCACACCTACGCCGGGGCCGTCATGGCCGGCGGCGCCCTCGTCATGGCCGTCGGCGTCTGGCACCTGCTGCGCGGGCAGTACGGCGAGGACACCGCCGAGTTCGCCGCCTTCCGCACCCTGTCGCGCTTCGGCGCCTGGGCCACCCTGGCCGGCGGCGGGCTCGTCGCGGTCAGCGGCGACGTGCTGGGCAAGGTCATCACCCAGGTGCAGCCCATGAAGATGGCCGCCGCCGAGGCGCTCTACCGCACGACGACCGGCGCGCCGTTCTCGATCTTCTCCTACGCCCCCCTGGGCAGCGACCGGCCGACCTTCTCCCTGGAGGTCCCCGGGTTCCTGTCCTTCCTGGCCAAGGGGTCGTTCACGGCGCAGGTGCTCGGGCTGAAGGACCTGCAGGACGCCTACGCCGCGCAGTTCGGCCCCGGCGACTACGTGCCCTGGATCCCCGTGGCGTTCTGGAGCTTCCGGCTCATGATCGGGGTGGGCATGTTCGCCGTGCTCGTCGCCGCCGCCCACCTGTGGGTGAGCCGGAGGTCCCGGGTCCTGCGCCCGGACCACCGCCTGGCCCAGGGCCTGCTGTGGTCGGTCGGCCTGCTGCCGCTGCTGCCCCTGGCCGCGAACTCCTTCGGGTGGATCTTCACCGAGACCGCCCGCCAGCCGTGGCTCGTGTTCGGGTTGTTCAGGACCGCCGACGGCGTCTCCCCCGGCCTGACCTTCGCCGAGGTCGCCGCCTCCCTGGCCGCGTTCACCCTCGTCTACGGCGCCCTGGCCGTCGTCTGGGTCAAGCTCGCGTTCCGCCTCGTGCGCAAGGGGCTGCCGCAGCTGCCGCCGCCGGCCCCGACCGAAGCCGACGCCGGGTCCGACACCGGGTCCGACGCCGGGTTCGCCACCACCTACTGACGTCCGGAGGGGACACGAGATGGACCTGCCCGTCCTGTGGTTCGGGATCGCCGTCCTGGCCTGGGTGCTGTTCTTCGTCCTGGAGGGTTTCGACTTCGGCGTCGGGTTCCTCGGGCCCCTGCTGGGCCGGACCGAGGCCGAGCGCGGCGCCGCCGTCCGCACCGTCGGCCCCGTCTGGGACGGCAACGAGGTGTGGCTGGTGGCCGCGATCGGCGTCACCTTCGCCGCCTTCCCCGACTGGTACGCGGCCCTGCTGTCCGGGCTGTACCTGCCGATGATCGCGCTGCTGCTCCTGCTCGCCGTGCGCGGCGTGGCCATCGAGTTCCGCGGCAAGCACGACACCGCCCGCTGGCGCGACCGGTGCGACGCCGCCCTGGCCCTCAGCTCCCTGCTGCTGGCCGGCACCTGGGGCGCCGTCCTCGGCGTCCTCGTCTCCGGCCTGGCCCTGTCCCCCGGCGGGGAGGTCCAGACCGGCGGCTGGCTCGGCGGCCTGGGACGGTCCCTGGACCCGCTGCTCGCGCCGTGGGCCGTCCTCGGCGGGTTCGCCGGGGTGCTCCTGACCACCGTGCACGGGGCGACGTTCCTCGCCCTGCGCACCACCGGCGTCCTGCGGCAGCGGGCGCGCCGGCTCACCGTGGCCACCGCCCCGGCCCTGCTCGTCATCGCCCTGGCCCTGTTCATCGCCGCCGGGCACGCCGTCGTCGCGGCCGCCGCCGCGCTGCTGGCGCTGGCCGCCGTCGCCGCCTGGCGCCGCGCCGAGGTCGTGGCGTTCGCGGCGACGACGCTGGCCGTGGCCGGTAGCGTCGTCGCGGTGTTCACCGCCCACCTCGACCTCGGCGCGGGGACCGGCGCCTGGGTCCTGCTGCGCAGCACCCTGGGCGCCTCCGGCGACGTGACCCTCGGCGCGGCCGCGGCCTCCCCCGGTGCGCTGCACCTCATCACCGTCGCCGGCGTGGTCGTCCTGCCCGGGGTGATCGCCTACCAGGCCTGGTCGTACTGGGTCTTCCGCCGCCGCGTCACCAGCGGCCCGGTCCGCCCCGCCGCCCGGCGACCGGCCCCGGCGGGCCGCCCCGCCCGGTGAGCACGAGCACCCGGCCCCGCGGACCGGTCGACCCCCGGCTGCTGCGGCACGCCCGGCCCGCCCGGGCCGGGATCGCGGCCACCGGCCTGGTCGAGGCCGCCGGCGCCGGCGCCCTGGTCCTGCAGGCCGTGGCGCTCGCCGACGTCGTGGTGGCCCTGTGGCAGCGCGCCGACCCCGGCACCGGCCTGCGGCTGCTGGTGGCGGCCGTCCTCGCCCGGGTCCTCACCTCGTGGGCGGCCACTCGCCTGGCCCAGCGCACCGCGAGCGCCGTGCGCGACGACCTGCGCCTGCGGGTGCTGGAGGCGACCCTGCGGCTGGGCCCGGCGTGGGCCGAGCGCTTCGGCCGCGGACGGCTGACGGCGCTGCTGGCACAGGGGCTGCCGTCCCTGGACGGCTGGTTCACCCGCTACCTGCCCGCCCTCGTGCCGGGGGTGCTGCTCCCCCCGGTCGTGCTCGTCCTGCTGGCCCTCACCGACCTCCAGTCCGCGGTGACGGTGCTGCTGACCCTGCCGCTGGTGCCGGTGTTCGCGGTGCTGCTGGGCAAGGCGACGCAGGCGCGCGCGGACCGGCAGTGGCGCACGCAGCGGACGCTGGCGGCGCACTTCCTCGACACCGTGCGCGGGCTGCCGACGCTGCGCGCGCACCGCCGGGCGCAGCGGCAGGTGGCCGCCGTCGCGGTGAGCACCGACGCGCACCGGCGCGCGACGCTGTCGGTGCTGCGGGTGGCGTTCCTGTCCTCCACCGCCCTCGACCTCGTCGGGACCCTGTCGGTCGGGCTGGTGGCGGTGACCGCGGGGATGCGGCTGGCCGGCGGGTCGCTGGACCTGCGCACCGCCGTGCTGGTGATCCTGCTGGCCCCGGAGGCGTACCGGCCGCTGCGGGAGGTGGGGGCCCGCTTCCACGACACCGCCGAGGCGACCGCCGTCGTCGACGACGTGGACGCCGTGCTGACCGCGCCGCTGCCGCAGCGCACCCCCGGTCCCGGTACCGCCGGGCTGCGGCTGCGCGGGGTGGGCGTGCGGCGCGAGGACGGCACCGCCGTCGTCGACGGGGTCGACCTCGACGTGGCCCCCGGGGAGCTGCACGCCCTGGCCGGGCCCAGCGGCGCCGGGAAGACCACGGTGGCGCGGGTGGCCGCGGGGGTGCTCGTCCCGGACACCGGTTCCCTCCAGCACGACCCGGCGGTCGTGGCGCACCTGCCGCAGCGGCCGGAGTTCGCCCACGCCGTCACGGTCGCCGACGCCGTGCGCGCCGGGCGCGAGGCCACCGAGGAGGACGTGCGGCGCGCCCTGGCCGCCGCCGCGGCGGGCGACCTGGACCCCGCGACCGCGCTCGGGGAGCACGCGGGCGGGCTCTCGGCCGGGCAGCGCCAGCGCGTGGCGCTGGCCCGCACGGTCCTGTCGGCGCGTCGGGGCGCCCGCGTCCTCGTGCTGGACGAGCCGACCGCCCACCTCGACCCCGCCGCCGAGGACGCCGTCGTGGCGACCCTGCGGGCCCTGGCGCACGAGGACGGCCTGGCCGTCCTCGTCGTGGCGCACCGCCCCGCCCTGCTGGCCGCCGCCGACCGCACGACGACGCTCACCCGGCCCGCCCCGCCCGTCGTCGCGGACCGCGCGGACGAGGCGGCCGCCCCTGCCCCGCAGCGGCCGGCGGGGGCGGACCGCGCGCTTGCGACGCAGCCGGCCCGCCGCGGCCGGTGGGCCGGGGTCCTCGCGGTCGCGACGGGTGTCGCGGCGGTCCTGGCGGGTCTGACGCTGACCGCCGCCGCCACCTGGCTGCTGGTGAGCGCCGCCGACCGGCCCCCGGTGCTGACGCTGTCGGTCGCGGCCGTCGTCGTGCGCGCCAGTGCCACCGCCCGGCCCCTGCTCGCCTACGCCGAACGCCTGCTGAGCCACGACCTGGCCTTCGCCCGGCTCGCCCGGTGGCGTTCCGACGTCGTCGCCGCCCTCGTCCCCCGCCTGCCGGGCCCGTTGTCGCGCAAGCGGGCCGGCCGCTCCGGGGAGCTGCTCGTCCAGCTCGCCGACGACGTCGACGCCCGGGTGGACGGGGTGCTGCGGGCCAGGCACCCCGCGACCGTGACCGTCGTCGCGGTGCTGCTGGCCCTGGCCGCGCTCACCGCCGTGCACCCGCTGCTGGTCCTGGCCGCGGTGCCCGGCCTGCTCGTCGCGGTGCTCGCCGCCCCGGCGCTCGCCGCGGTCGCCGAACGCCGGGGGGAGGCGCACCGCGCCGGCACGGGGGCGCTCAGCGCGGCGACGGTCGAGGTGCTCGACGCCGTCGAGGACCTGCAGACGCTGCCCGCCGCTCACGCGCTGGACACGCTGCGGCAGCGGCAGTCCGCGCTCACCGCGGCCGAGCGGCGCCGGGCCCGGGCGGCCGCCGCGACGGCCGGGCTGACCGCTGCCGGGGCGGGCCTCGTCGCCCTCGGCACCGCGCTCGCGGCGACGCGGCTCGACGGCCCCGAGGCTCCCGCGGCGTGGCTGGCGGCGGCGGTGCTGGCCGGGGTGGTCCTGCTGGACGCGACCCGCGCCCTGCCCGACGCGGCTCGCGCCGCGGTCCGCGCGCGGCGGGCGCGGGAGCGGGAGGCGGCCCTGCTCGCCACCCCCGTCCCCGCCGCCGAACCCGCCGACCCGCGTCCGCTGCCGGCCCCGGTGACGGCTCCGCGGGCCACGGTCCTGCGCGTGCGGGGGCTGCGGGCCGACTGGGACCGCACGAACGCGACCCCGTGCCTGGACGGGGTGGACCTGGACCTGCGCACCGGGGAGGTCGTCGCCGTCCGCGGGCCGTCGGGATCGGGCAAGTCGACCCTCGCCGCGGTCCTGCAACGCTTCCTGGACCCGGTCGCCGGGGACGTGCTGCTGGAGGGCGTCGACGTGCGCGACCTCGCCGGTGACGACGTGCGGTCGGTCGTGGGCCGGGTCGGTGACGACGAGCACGTCTTCGCGACCTCGGTGCGGCAGAACCTGCTGCTGGCCGCCCCCGGGGCCGGCGACGAGGACCTGCTGGCCGTGCTGGCCCGGGTGCGCCTGGGCGAGTGGTTGCGCGCCCTGCCCCGCGGCCTGGACACCCACGTCGGCGACGGCGGAGCGCCCCTGTCCGGCGGGGAGCGGCGGCGCCTGGCCATGGCCCGGGCCCTGCTGGCCGACGTGCGGGTCCTGGTGCTCGACGAACCCTCCGAGGGACTGGACGAGGAGACCGGACGCCGGCTCGTGACCGACCTGCTCGGGGCCCGGTCGGGGTGCGCGGTGCTGCTGCTGGCCCACCGGGAGGAGGGGGTGGACCGGGCCGACCGGGTGCTGGACCTGAGCGGGGGAAACTGGTGCCGAGCCCCGGAGTCACCCGTTCAGCTCAGGAGATCGGGTTCACCACCGGTTCATCCGTGGTTAACCTGTGACCCCGCCCACCGCCCGAGCCCGCGGCACCGGGCTCGACCGGGGGTCCTCGCCATGCTCGAAGTCACCGTCCGACCACGCCAGCTGCTCCTCGTCCTGCTGGGTGTCATCGTCGCCCTGTCCGGGATCAGTTACGCGTTCCTGCTGCTGACGGTGGGGTTCGGCGTGGACGCCGGCGTCGTCGTCTCGGCCCGCAAGTTCTTCGACGTCAACGCCGAGACGAACCTGCCGTCCTGGTTCTCCGCCGTCCTGCTCACCGTCACCGGCCTGGTGACGTTCGAGGTCGGCCGTCGTGCGTACGTCGAGGGCCGCCGGTGGCGGTGGCACTGGATGGTCCTGGGTGCGGGGTTCTGCTACCTGTCGCTGGACGAGCTGGTCGCCCTGCACGAGAAACTGGTCGAGCCCATGACGGCCGTCGTCGGGGACTCGGGGGTGTTCAAGTACGCCTGGGTCGCCGCCGCCCTGCCCGCGGTGCTCCTCGTGGCGCTGTTCTACGTGCGGTTCCTGCTGGCCCTGCCCCGGCGCACCGCCGCCCTCGTCCTGCTGGCCGGCGCCCTGTACGTGGGGGGTTCGGTGGGCCTGGAGATGGTCGCGAACGCGTTGTCGGACATGGGGTTCGACGAGCAGGGCTTGCTGCTGGGGACGATGCAGGCGGTCGAGGAGGCCTGCGAGATGACCGGCCCGGCGCTGTTCCTGGCGGTCGTGGCGGGGATCAGCCGGCAGACCCGCCGGGTGGACGTGCCGGCCCCGGCCGCGCCGCGGGTGCGGTCCGCCTGAATCCCCCGCCGGAGTTGTAACGTGCGGTGATGGGCCGCCTCCGCACCGCTCTCGCCGTCACCGTCGCGTTCGTCCCGCTGCTCAGCGGGTGCGCCGTCCCCCTCACCGCGGGCGCGGCCGAGGTCACCCGGCAGCCGCGCGCGGTGCGGACCCCGCCGGTCCCCGCGTTCACCTCGACCGTCGCGCCCGTGACGGCCGCGGAACTGTCCGCCTCCTGGCGCCCCGGGTGCCCCGTCCCACCCGAGCGGCTGCGCACGGTCACGGTCTCCTTCGTCGACTTCGCCGGAGCACCCTCGACGGGCCGGCTGGTCGTGCACGCCGACGTCGCCGACGCCGTGGTCGCGGTGTTCGACCGGCTGTACGCCCAGCGGTTCCCGATCGCGCGGATGGAACCCGTCGAGGCGTTCGGCGGCTCCGACGACGCCTCGATGGCCGCCGACAACACCTCGGCGTTCAACTGCCGCGCCACGACGGGCGGGGGCGGTTTCTCCGAGCACTCCTACGGCACCGCGATCGACCTGAACCCGATCGAGAACCCCTACGTCAAGGGCACGACCGTCCTGCCCGCCGCGGGCCGCGCGTTCGTCCAGCGCCACCCCGGCCGCGGCGTCGTCCTGGCCGGCGACCCCGTCGTGCAGGCGTTCGCCGACCAGGGGTTCTCCTGGGGCGGGGACTGGTCGAGCCTGAAGGACTACCAGCACTTCTCCGTCTCGGGGGACTGACGTCTCAGCCGAGCAGTTCCGCCACGTCCACGCGGACCGTCGCCACGCCCAGGTCCAGGTCGGCCACGGCGCCGCGGCCGTGGACGGCGGTCGGGGCGTACAACCCCTCGACGATCGCGTACGTCGTCAGCGTCTGCGCGCGCGGGTCGACGATCCAGTAGTGCGGCAGGCCGGCCTCGGCGTACTTGGCCATCTTCCGGATGAGGTCGTCGCCACGATTGGAGGACAGGACTTCGACCGCGAGCGCTGGAGTGCCGGTGAAGCGGGCCTGACCACCGGCGGCGATGGTGGCCTTGTCGCAGACCATGAGGTCCGGGATGAACTCATCCGCACCGGGCTTCCAGCTCCACCCCAGCACGACGCGGTGGGTGGGCGGCGCGACGGAGCGGATGGCCACCCCCAGTTCGAAGGCGATGTACTGGTGCTGCTCGGTGGGACTCGGGGTCACGATGAGCTGACCGTCGATGTACTCGGCACGCGGGTCCTCCGGAAGCTGCTCGAACTGCTCCCAGGTCACCCTCGGTCCCACGCTGACGTGCGGTTCGACGGGCCCCTCCACCACGCGCCCAGCTCCTCAGGCCTCAGATGGGCCCAGCAGGGTGTCCACGTCGACGTGGACCGTCGCCACACCGACGTCGAGGTCGGCGCCCTCGCCGCGACCCAGCACGGCGGTCGGGGTGAGGATCCCGTCGAGGAGGGCGTAGGCGGTGACCCGCTCGTCGCGGGGGTCGACGATCCAGTACCGGGGCAGCCCGGCGGCGGCGTACTTCGCGCTCTTCCAGACGAGGTCGTCGCCGCGGTTGGAGGACAAGATCTCCACCACCAGCTCCGGGGTTCCCGTGAAGCGGGCACCGGTGCCGGCGCTCGCGGTGGCGAGGTCGTAGACCACGACGTCGGGGATGAACTCGTCCCGCCCCGGCTTCCACGCCCATGCGGTGTTCACCCGGTGCGTCACCGGCAGGACTCCCTTCATCAGCCATGCCAGCTCGAGGGCGATGAACTGGTGCTGCTCGCTGGGGCTCGGGCTCACGACGAGACGCCCGTCGATGTACTCCGCACGCGGGTCCTGCGGAAGGCTCTGGTACTCCTCCCAGGTGAGGGACCGCCCCACGGTGGACAGCGTGGTCGGCTGCTCGGTCACGGGACACCTCCTCCGGGTCGGGGCCAGCCTAGCCGTGCGGCCCCGGTACACGAGAGGGTCAGCTGCGCCGTCCCGCGCGGCGGGCGAACTCGTCGAGGGCGCTGATGACCTCCGGCGCCTGCCAGCGACGGCCCCGGCGGCGGCCGGAGAAACTCCACGACGACCCGGCGTCGGTGAGCGTGGCCAGCGCCTTGGCCGCGTCGACGTACCGGTCCGCCTCGCGCAGCAGCCCGGCCGAGACCGGGACGACGGTGTGCCGCACGAGACCGCGCCGGCGGAGCAGGACGTGGACGAGGGCCCGGCCGGTGCGGCCGTTGCCGTCGACGAAGGGGTGCGCGGTCTCGAACTGGGCGTGGACGAGCGCGGCGTGGACCAGGACCGGGACGTCCCGGCGGGCGGCGAAGGCCACCAGGTCCTCGAGCGCGGCCGGGACCGCCTCGTGGTGCGGGGGGACGAACTCGGCCTGGTGCGGTCCGTACCCGCTGCCCCCGATCCAGACCTGCTCCTGACGCCACCGGCCGGCGCGGTCGGGGGCGGACTCGGCGAGCAGGTCGTGGTGCATCGCCCGCTCCGTCGCCCGCACGTTCCCCAGCACCAGGCCCGCGTCGCGCGGCGCCTCCTGGGCGTCGATGGCCGCCACGGCCAGGGCCCGGGCACCGGAGGTGGTGTTCTCGACCTGCGAACTGGACGCGGACTCCGACCGCAGCAGCGCCGAGGACGGCACGGGGGTCCCCTCGCTCTCCGCGTCGAAGCGGGCGATCAGTCCTGCCGCGCGCTCGGCGTGCACCAGCAGCGCCAGCGGCAGCACCGGTTCGAGGTCGGTGATCGGCGGCAGGACGGCGGCGCGGTAGCCCCCCGCGTGGGACTCACGGACCCGGCGCGAGACGAGGTCCGCCGGGACCCGCGACGTCCAGGGGCGGTCCTCGTGGCCGATCGCCACCCAGCCGTCCGTCGCCACGCACCCACGTCAGCGACGGGTACCGGGTTTTCCGTTGCTCCGGTCCCGGACGCAGACCCGAGCGTCGCGGCCCGTGCGCCCGACTGGTTCAGACCCGGTCGAACACCCCGCGCTGGCGCGGCAGGTTCGCCGTCGTGGCGATCGGCTGCCGCACGGTCAGCACCGCGCTCGGCACCTCGGGCACCTCCGCGTGCCGGGAGGCGCCGGGGACGGACTTGCGCAGCAACCGCGCCGAGCGGTGCGTGCCGCGCACGACGTCGTCCACCCGCACCGACAGGGCCGGGACGTCGGTGGCGCGCTCCAGCAGCTCGCGCAGCTGCCCGGTGGCGGCCGTGACGCGCTCCCCGGCCAGGACGCACAGCGCCCAGTCGGCGTCGACGTGGGCGAGCGCGGCCTCCTGGGCACGCTCGCGGTCCTCGGCCCAGAACCCGGAGACCACGGTGACGGCCGGGTGCAGGGTCGCCGCGAAGGCCGCGCTGCCGGGGGCGATGTGGTCGGCCGTGTCGTAGACGACGACCTCGTCGGCCACGTCGACCAGGCCGCGCAGGTCCTGCTCGAGCGCGGGGGCCAGGGCGGCGGTGTCGGCGGTGCCCTGGAGCACGAGGCACGCGGCGAGCGTGGTGCGGGTCGTGGCCATGGGGGTCTCCTGGGTTCTCAGCGGTCTCGTGCGAGCGTTCGTCCACGCTCTCCCCCACCATCGGCCCACACCCCCGCGGTGTTTCGTCCGTCACAATCCTTTTACGCAGCGTTGACATCGCGGCATCGTTCGTCCACGCGGTGGATCAACTCTCAAGCATCGCCACAGGAGACCCGATCTCGATGCACGTGCCCCGTCCCGCTCCCGGCCCCGCGGTCGACTTCTTCGCCGTCGCGCACCGCGCCCTGCGCGACCTGTCCGAGCGCGCCGGGCTCGACAGCTGGTGGATCGGGCGCACCGAAGGTCCCGACCAGGTGCTGCTCGCCGTCGTCGACCCCGTCCTGGGCCTGGCGGCGGGCGACGCGCTGCCGTGGGCGGACACGCACTGCCGCCGCGTCGTGGAACAGGGCGCGCACCCGGTGGCCCCGGGCCTGCCGCGGTGGCCGGACTCCCTGGCCGCCCGCGCCGGCGCGCGAACCGGCGCCCCCGTCGACGGCGTCTCCGTCGTCTCCGTCCCGCTGACCGCCCCCGACGGCCGGGTGCTGGCCACGTTGTGCGGGGTGGGGGCCGGGGACGGGGCGCAGCTGCCGGACCTGCTGGACAGCATCCGCGTCCAGGGCGACCTGCTCGGCGCCCTGCTGGCCGCCGAGCTGGAGCTGGCCGACCGCACCCGCGCGGCCGCCCGCGCGGACCTGGCCGGGCGGGCGGACGAGGTCACCGGCGTGGCGACGGCGCAGTCCTGGCAGGAGGGGCTGGCGCAGGAGGAGGCGCACGCCGCCCGGCACGCCGTGCCCGTCTCCGTGGTCCTGCTGCAGGTGCTGGGACTGGAACGGGCCAACGCCGACCTGGGGACGCCCGCCGGCGACGCCCTGCTGCACCGCGCGGCCACCGCCGTCGGGGCCCGGCTGCGCGAGGGTGACCTGCTGGCCCGCACCGGTCCGGACCGGTTCGGCCTGCTGCTGCCCGGGACGGGCGAGGACGGGGCCGCGGCGCTCACCGACCGGTTGCGCACCGCGCTGGCCGCCGAGGGGGTGGCCGTGCGCACCGGCCGGGCCACCCGGTCGCACACCACGACGCTGTTCGCGGCCTGGTCGGACGCCGAGGACCGCCTGGCCGCCGACGCCCCCACGACCGCCCGGCCCGGCCCGGCCCTGACGACCCGGGCCGTCGGTGGCGGCGTCCTGGACGCCCTGCTCGACCTCGCCCGGCGCCAGCTCGGCGCCGACATCGCCTTCATCACCACGGTCGAGGGCGAGCGCCGCGTCATCCGCAACGTGGCCTGCCCCGAGGTCGTCCCCATCGCCCCGGGCATGCCCGCACCGCTGGGCAACGGCCTGTGCGACCGGGTCCTGGCCACCGGTGCGCCGTACGTCGTGCCCGACCTGTCCGTGGCGCACGCCACGTCCACCGCCCACCGCCAGGGTCTGAACACCTACGTGGGGGTGCCGCTGCGCCGGCGCGACGGATCGCTGTACGGGACGTTGTGCGCCCTGTCGCGCGAGTCCGACCCGGACCTGCGACCCCGGGACGCCGACGTGCTGGACGCCGTGGCCGGTGCCGTCATGGAGCTCATCGAGGAGGAGGACGGCGCGCGGCGGCTGCGGCGGGTGCAGCTGGCCCGGCTCGCCGACCTGACCGCCGCGGGCGGCCCGGACGTCGTCTACCAGCCCGTCGTCGACCTGGTCTCCGGCGCCGCCGTCGGTGCCGAGGCGCTCAGCCGCTTCCCGGCCGGGACGCCGACGCCGGACCGCTGGTTCGCCGACGCCGCGCAGGTCGGCGCCGGGCAGGACCTCGAGCTGGCGGCCCTGGACAACGCGCTGCGGGGCCTGCCGCACCTGCCGGGTTTCCTGGCCCTCAACGTCTCCCCCGCGACCATCACGACCCCGGCGTTCCTGCGCCGGCTGGAGACGGTGCCGCCCGAACGCATCGTGGTCGAGGTCACCGAGCACTCCGCCGTCGCGGACTACGCGACGTTGCTGCGGACGCTGGAACCGCTGCGCCGCGCCGGCCTGCGGGTGGCGGTGGACGACACCGGCGCCGGGTACGCCTCGCTGTCGCACGTGCTGGCGGTGCTGCCGGACTTCATCAAGCTCGACATCTCCCTCGTGCGCGGCATCGACGCCGACCCCTCCCGCCGGGCCCTGGCCGCGGGGCTGGTGACGTTCGCGCAGGCGACCGGCGCCCGGATCGTCGCCGAGGGGATCGAGACCGCGGCCGAGCTCTCGGTGCTGCGCGAGCTCGGGGTGGGGTTGGGGCAGGGGTACCACCTGGCGCGGCCCGCGCCGCTGCGGGTCGCGGCGGCCTGAGGTCGCAGGGCGGAGCGTGCGGACGAGGTGGCCAGGTGATCGGTGGTCTCCGGAGCCCCGGAACGGCCCGGGGTTCGTGCGGAGCAGGACCGCGCCGGGCTCGTGCGCGGGTGCGCCGTCGGCCTCCGCGTCACGGGCGCGGACGACCGGCGCGCGGTCGGGCCCGTGGGACGACGGGGGTGCGCAGTGGCGAGGTCGTCGGCCCCGGCTCCCCGCGACGGACGGCGCCCGCAACCGGGTGGGCACTGCGTACCCCGGCCCGGTCCCGGGCACGACGTCGTCGTCGGCGAAACCCTCGCAGGTGCCGCGGCCAGCGATCACCGGTCAGCGGTCACCGGCCGTCGTGGCCGGTGGGACGGCACCGGGGAGCAGCCCGCGGGAGCACCGGGCGGTGCGCAGCGCGGGTTCAGACCGCGGTGTCCAGGAACACCGGTCGCCGCTCGGCCTGCTCCAGCTTCTCCAGGGCGCTGCGCTGCGAGCGGGCCTGGCCCATCGCCTCGCCGAGCTGGGCGCTGACCTCGATCTGGCGCTGCAGCAGCCGGCGCGCCCGGGCGGCGAACTGCTCGGGGACCGGGCCCTCCAGGTCGGGGCTGACCCACTCGTCGGCTCCAGGGGGTTCTGGGGTGAACCCCGGGTCCCGGTGCATCCGCCGGATGAGCTCCTCGGCGCGGTCGACGTCCAGCTCGACCGTGCGCAAGGCGTCCGACCAGGACGCCACCCACGTCGCCGCGCAGACCGGTTCGACACGGGCCCCGGGGTTCTCGCTCACGCCGAGCCCGGCTGCCCGGCTTGACCGCTCAGGTGGACGAGAGCGGCTTCGCGCCAGGCCTCGGCCAGCGGTTCGACGGTCTCGACACGGCAACGAGCCGTGCGCTCGGCGTCGCAGTCGACGTTGGCGGCGGTGAGTTCGGACAGCACCCAGGTGTAGAGGGCCATGAGTCCGGTACCGCCCTCCCAGGCGTCGACCTTCAAGCTGGCCTGGAGCTCCTGGACGATGGCCTGGGCGTGGACCAGGTTGACGTGGGCGGTTTCGCGGTCCTGCTCGCGCTGGGCCTGCTCGGCGCGCCGCAGGTCCAGCAGCAGACGGTCGTAGAGCATCACGAGCAGCGCGGTGGGGCTCGCGGTGGCCAGGGAGTCACCGAGGTAGCGGTTGGCCTGGCGGCCGTACGTCATCGCGGTCATGCGGAGGTCCTCCGTGGGGTGGACGGCTTGTCGTGCAGTACATCGGCAACGGCGACCCGTTCCTGAGAGTCGGCGCGGACGCGAGAGCAGGTCCTGGCGCGACATCGCGAGGAGGTGACGGCGCACCCGCCGCGTGCGTGCTGCTCCCCGGCGCGAGGCCCCTCAGCGACCGGTGCAGGCGGTCTCGCACGCTCCACCGCTCTGGCGGCACCGTGGACCCGGGCCGGTGGATCCGCTCTCCTCGACGTCCCGGGGGTGGGCCGGACGAGCGCGGCCCGGCGCGTCCGCCGACCGGGCGATGGCGGGTTCCGTTCCTCAACTCGAAGACCGGGCGGGTCGATGTCCCCCCCGTGAACAGCGAGAGGTGGGTGGGTGTCGGGTCGGCCAGGATGGCCGAGCGCTCCCGGCAGGACGAGGACGCCGTCACCGACGCGGTGCGGCGGGCCACGACACAGGCGCTGGCCGGCCGGTCGGCCAGCGCGATCGTCGTGCTGGCGCGTTGGACCCTGGACCTCGCGGTGGTGGCCCGGACCGTCACGGAGCTGGCCGGTGCCGCCGTGGTCGTCGGCTCCAGCTCCCAGACGGTCTACGCCCGTGACGACAGCCTGCCCTCGGACGTCGTCATCACCGCCCTCGGCGGTCAGGGCCTGTCCGCGCGAGGGATGCTCAGCAGCCACCAGGATCCCACCGCGCGCGGCGCGGAGGTGGCCGCGGCTGCCGACGGGCTGTCCGACGCGCACCGGGTCGTGGTGCTCCTGCCGGCGGGGACGACCGGTGACCACCAGGAGGTCGTGCGGGCCGCCTACGAGCACCTCGGCCCCACGGTCCCGCTCGCCGGCGGCGGCTCGACCGGTGATCTGGTGCAGCGTCGCTCCTGGCAGTTCCTGGGCCGGGAAGTCGTGGAGAACGGGCTGGTCGGGTTGGCCCTGGGCAGCGACCGCCCCCTGGGGATCGGTACCGCGCACGGCTACCACCGGACCGGGCAGGGCATGGTGGTCACCGAGTCCGACGGCCTGCTGGTGCGGGGGCTCGACGGCCGGGGGGCGCTGGACGTCTACCGGGAACACCTCGTGGCGGCCGGCGTCGAGGTCGCCGACGGGCTGGACGGCGACGGCTGGGGCCGACTGGCGAGTTCGCACCCGCTGGGCCTGGCCCGACGCCGCCGGGACGAGGCCCGCACGGTGATCGCGGTGCACCCCGACCAGGGCGCCCTGGAGTTCGTCTCGGCCGTCCCGCAGGGCAGCCTGGTGCACCTGCTGAGCGGCACGGAGGACGACATGATCGCCGGTGCCCGCGCGGCCTGCGACGAGGCCGTGGGCGCGTTGGACCTCCCCGCCGGCGGGGTCATCCTGTTCAGCTGCCTGGCACGGGAGGCCCTGCTCGGCGGCACCGGCCACCTGGCGGAGAAGGCCGCCGCGCGCACCGCCAGCGCCTCCCAGAACGTCGTGCTGGCCTACAGCGCGGGCGAGATCGCACGTGTTCGCGGCTCGGCCGGTTGCCACAACCAGACCGTCGTCGCGCTCGCCCTCTAGGCCGCCGCACCGTGGACACCGGCACGCTCAACCTGCAGCTCGTCGAGATGCTGACGGTCCTGGCCGACGCCCCCGACCAGCGCCAGCGCGCCCTGCGGGCGGCCCGGTGGACCGGGGAGGCCCTGGACGCCGAGATCGCCGCCGTGGTCGAGGACGATCGGGTCCTGGCCGGGGTCGGCCTGCGCGAGACGGACACCGACCTGCTCGCGCGTGCCCTGGCCGCGGTGGACCTGCCCGAGGGGACCGAGCTGCCCGCCCTGGGCACGGTCTTCGTCACCGCCGCTGCGGTTCCGCACGACGGTGGTGGACGCACCCGCTTGATCGTGGCCCGGGTCGAGGAACCCTTCGAGGCCACCGAGCGGCTGCTCCTGGTGGGGATGGGGAGGCTGCTGGGCCAGGCCCTGGTCTCGGCGCGCGCCCTGGAGGACGAACGCGCCCAGCGTCGCCGCAGCGACCGCCTCGCCGCCGAGCGCGAAGAGCTGCTCGCCACCCTGCGTGATCGTGAGGTGCTGCTCAACACCGTCCTGGACCTGCAGCGCGCCATCTCCCACCGGTTGCCCCTGGAGGAAGTGCTGGACCTGCTGGGCCAGGGTGCCCTGCAGGTCCTCGGGGGCGACGAGGTCGTGGTGGTCCTGGAGGACCCGCTGCACCCCGACCAGCTGCAGGTCGGCGCCCGCCGCTCACGGGTCGGTGCGCACGACTGCCCCGAGGCCGTCGACCACGGTCGGCAGGCCGTGGTCGCCACCGGCGAGGTGGCCGGTCGTCACCGCACCGGTACCGGGGAGTGCTCCTGGCGGGCGGCGCCGGTGCGGGCCCACGACCGCGTGGTCGGAGCCTTGGTGCTGCTCGACACCGACGACCGGGCGCACGGGCGCGAGCAGCTGTTGACCGCCTTCACCGAGCACGCCAGCACCGCGTTGAACGACTCCTACACCGCGACGTCGCTGCGCGAGGCGTTCTACGACCAGCTGACCCGGCTGCCCAACCGAGCGCTGTTCCTGGACCGGCTGGACGCCGCGGTGGCCGGGGCGGACGACGGCGACCTGGCGCTGCTCTACCTGGACCTGGACGGGTTCAAACCGATCAACGACCGGTACGGGCACGCGGCGGGTGACGCCGTGCTGCAGGCCACCGCCGCCCGGCTGCGTGACGGTCTGCGCGAGCAGGACACCGCCGCCCGCCTCGGCGGTGACGAGTTCGCCGTCGTGCTGCACACCAGCGACGTGGACCAGGCCCGCGCGGTCGCCCGGCGGCTGGCGGAGCGGTTGCGCGAACCCGTCGAGCACCACGGCCACACCCTGCAGGTCGCGGCCAGCATCGGGGTGGCCGTGCTGGGGCGGGAGGGTACGAGCGCTCAGACCCTCGTCCGCGACGCCGACACCGCGATGTACGCCGTCAAGGCCGTCCCGGTGGGCTCGCGCGGTACCGGGGTCGCCGTCTTCGAGGCCGCCATGCAGTCGCGCCGGGCGCAACGGCTGGAGCTGGAGGGCGACCTGGCCCAGGGGATCGACTCCGGCCAGCTCGTCGTGCACTACCAGCCCACCGTCGCCCTGCACGACGGTGCCGCGATCGGCTGCGAGGCGCTGGTGCGTTGGCAGCACCCGCGGCACGGGCTGCTGTCCCCGGCCGAGTTCATCCCCGTCGCCGAGGACAGCGGTCTGGTCTGCGCGCTGGGCGAACGGGTCCTGCGCGACGTGTGCGACCAGCTCGGCCAGTGGCGGCGGGAGGGTCTGCACGTGCGAGCTGCGGTGAACCTGTCGGCCGCCCAGCTGCGCCCCCAGCTCGTCACCGAGGTGCTCGAGGCGCTGGACGCGGCCGGTCTGCACGGGACGGCGCTGACGGTCGAGGTCACCGAGACGGTGCTGGTCAGCGAGGGGGCGACGGCGGTGGAGGTGCTGCAGGCGTTGCGCGGGCTCGGGGTCGAGGTGGCCGTCGACGACTTCGGGACCGGGTACTCCTCGCTGTCCTACCTGCGCCGGCTCCCCGTCGACGTGCTCAAGATCGACCGGTCGTTCGTCTCCGCGCTGGGGCAGGGGCAGGACACCTCCCTGGTGCGCACCATCGTCGACCTGGCGGCAGCGCTGAACCTGCGGGCCGTCGCCGAGGGCGTCGAGACGGCCGCCGAGGCCGATGCGCTGCGCGAGATGGGCTGTCCGGTGGGCCAGGGGTACCTGTTCGCACGACCCCTGCCCGCCGCGGCGTTCGCCGCGTGGTGGGCCGAGCACGCCCACCACCCCGTCCCCACAGCCTGAGCACCGCGTCCGCGACGGGGCGGGCGGGGTGGGCGGGGTGAGGGCGACCTCGCAGCCCGGCGGGCCCGCCCGGTGGTGCGGACCCGGTGACGGGCCCCGGGGGCGCACCCGCACCGGGCACTCCTGCCGGCGGGGACGTGCACGAGGTCGGCAGGGAGCACGACCTCGACGTCGAGGAACGTGGTCGCCGTGGCCGTCCTGGCCTGCCTGGCCGTCCTGGTTCTCCTGGCCGGCCCGCGCCTGGAGCAGGGTCGACACGACACGACCCGTCTCGGTCGTCCGGCCGCGGTCGCGAGGAACCGGTCCCGCGACGCGGGTCCGATCCGCGCACCGCGGGGCCACGTCACCCGGTCCCGGAGGACGCGGGTGTACCCGGCACCGCCGCGGGCCCGGGGCACCGCGGAGCGCACGCCCACGACCGGGGAACGACGAGGAGCCGGGTGTGCGCACCGCGCACACCCGGCTCCACCGGTCACCGGCCCTCTCGCGTCAGCTGAGCGACGACAGCTGCCCGGCCAGCCAGGAGGACTGGCTCTTCAACTTGCCCAGGGACGACTCCAGCGCGGAGTAGTACTTCTGGTACCGCTCCTTCTTGCCCGCGAGCCGGTCGTCCCAGTCGGCGATCCGCTTGGTCAAGTCGCTGATGGTGGAGTTCTGGCCCGTGATCGCCGTCGTGAGCGAACCGGTGTACTGGTCCGTCGCACCCTTGGCGATCCCGGCCAGGCGGTCGACGAGGCCGGCTGCCGTGCTGTCGGGATCCACGCTCCGGGGAGCGAGGAGCTTCTGCGCCGCCACCGGGTCGGCCTTGTACCCCTCGAGGAACTTCGCCTTGTCGAAGGTCAGTTCCCCGTCCTTGGTGGACTGGATGCCGTAGGCGGCCGGAGACACGTTCGTCCCGAGCGCCGACGTCATGTTCGCCAGGATCGACGTCTTGAGCTGACGCAGGGTCGCGTCACCTCGCAAGGTGCCACCACCGACGACCTTGCCGTCGGAGCCGACGGCGCCGGCACGGGACTGGATGCCGATCGTGTCGACCGCGGCGTTCGCGGCCTTCACGAACGCCTCCACGGCGGAGGCGACCGCGTCGGGGTCGCCGGCCACCGTGATGGTGGCCTGCCCGGTCTTGGCCGCCGTGACGTCCACGCCGTTGAGCACGTCCTTGAACGTGTTCGTCGACGACTTCAGGACGGCGTTGGCGGGGCTGGCGAGCCCCGCCTCGGTCACGAGCGTGGCCAGTGCGTCCTTGGCGGTGGCGATGTCGTCGTAGTTCGTGCTCTCCGCCCCGGGGGGGACGACCACCTTGCCGTGGGGATCGAGCGTGGTGGCGGTCGCACCGTCGGGGGTGCCGTCAGGGGTGCGAGGAACGAGCTGGAAGTGCCCCTCCCTCTCGCCGGTCCTGGTGGAGGTGATCTGGAGGCGGTACTGGTCTTCCCCCACCCGCACCGCGACGGCCGTGATCCCGAGGTTCGTCGCCTTGTTGATGGCGGCGACGACATCGGACAGCGTGCCCTTGCTGGGGCTGACCGTGCCGACGATCTTCCCGTCGGCGACGACGTCCAGCGGGTACCCCATGTCCGCCTTGGCGCCGGTGTCCGTCGCGCTGTAGGTGCCCTTGCTGAGCACGCTGCGGCCGGTGGCGAGCTGCGTGACGTCCAGGGACACGGTGCCCGGCTGGGCTGTGCTGCTCGTGGTGGCGGTGGCGACGTCGCTGGACGACGTGGCTTTCGCCGAGGACCAGGTCGCCGCCTTGGACACGTTCTCCGCGGCGGTCTGGAGTGCCGACATCTTGGTGTTGACGGACTGGTACGCCGTCACCTTCAGCTGGGCCGTGCTGACGTTCGTCTTCATCTGCTTCTGCGGAGCGGCGTCCGCGGACAGCAGCTGGGAGATGATCGTGCTGGTGTCGAGCCCGCTGATCAATCCGTCGACAGTGGACGATGAGACGGAAGTCATCCCGGTCTCCCTTCCTGTCTGTTCGAGGTTGATGTGGAGACGGGCGGGGGCACCGGCAGCACCGGCACCCCCGCCTCAAGGAGTGGCTCGACCGAGGTCGGACCGCCTCGTGTCAGACTCAGCCGCGCAGCAGCGTCAGGACGTTCTGCGAGGCGGAGTTCGCCTGCGCGAGCATGCTCGTACCCGCCTGCGACAGGATCTGGCTGCGGGTGAACTTCGTCATCTCCTTGGCCATGTCGGTGTCGCGGATGGCCGACTCCGACGCGGTCAGGTTCTCGACCGCGACGTTGACGGAGTTGATGACGTGCTCGAAGCGGTTCTGGAGAGCACCGATCGAGGCGCGCGAGGCGGAGACCGTCTTGAGCGCGCTGTCGATCGTGGCGATCGCCGCGGCCGCACCGCTCTGGGTGGACAGGTCGATCGAGGCCAGCCCGAGGCCACCGGAGCCGAAGGAGTCGGCCTTGATCGCGGCCGCCGCCTTGGCACCGTCGGTCGTGGTGCCGCCGAAGGCCGCACCACCGAGCGAGACGGCGGCGTCGGTCACGTTGCCGGCGACCTTGGAGGTCAGGACGAGCGAGCTGCCCGAGATCGACGCGGTCCAGTTGGCGGAGATCGTGGCGTTCGCGTTGATCAGCGAGACCGCCGCCGCCGCGGTGCCACCGGTGGCGAACGAGACCGTGGTGCCGTTGACCGTGACGGAGCTGACGGCGCTGACGGCCGCGTCGTCGAAGGCACCGGTGGACACGAAGGTCTCGGTCGCGGCGGCGACGGCCGAGGCGGCGGCGGCACCGGACTTCACGTCGAAGGTGATCGTGTCGCCGTTGTACGCACCGACCTGGAAGATCTTGCCCGCGAAGGTGCCGTCGAGCAGGTTCACACCGTTGAAGGAGGACTTGTCGGAGATGCGGTCGAGCTCGGCCGAGAGGGAGGTGATCTCCTTCTGGATGGCCGTGCGGGACGCGGTGTCGTTGGTGTCGTTGGACGACTGCACGGCCAGGTCGCGCATGCGCTGCAGGATGGTGGTGGAGGTGCTCAGCGCACCGTCCGCGGTCTGGGCGACGTTGACGCCGTCCTGGGCGTTGCGGGCCGCGACGGTGAGGCCACCGATCTGCGAGCGCAGACCCTCGGAGATCACCAGGCCGGCCGCGTCGTCGGCAGCCTTGTTGATGCGCAGCCCGGAGGACAGCTTCTCGAGGGAGCCGTTGAGCTGCTTGTCCGTCGCCTGCAGGTTCCGGTAGCTGTTCAGAGCCGCGATGTTGTTGTTGACGCGAAGACCCATGACGTTCATTCCTCCGTGAGTGGGGTCGATGTGGGGGAACCGGTCCATCCGTGGTCCGGTCGTCCTCGGTCCGCCTGAGCGGGCCGGACAGTCATTCCATCGGCCGGAGCCCGAGAGACCTGAAGGTTTCCCCCTGGCCCGTTCGGGTGATGCTCCGAGCCGGCTCGGACCGCCCCGCCTGTGTGCACCTGCTGCCCGTCGACGGCGCGACGGACGGGTGGGCGTCCTGACCCACACGGGTGCACGAACTGCCCCTCAATAGTGCCCTAAGTAGCCGTTTAGTGACTACCGGTGACGACATCTCCTCGGACGCACTACCCTTGCCAGCGTCGGCACGAGAGCACCGGCGCAACCGGAGCCCGTTCGGCGTTCATCGAGAGGGGATGCAGATGCCCGAAGCCACCACCTTCGTCACCGCGAGCTACATCGTGAAGGACGAGGAAGAGCTCCTCGGGGCATCCCTGGCCGCGGTGGCTCCGTTCGTCGACGAGATCGTGGTCTACGACACCGGGAGCCGGGACCGGACGGTGGCGATCGCCCGGGAGCACGGTGCCACGGTCGTCGAGGGGTTCTGGGACGACGACTTCGGCGCGGCCCGCAACCGCGCGCTCGAGCACTGCACCGGCGAGTGGGTCCTGAGCGTCGACGCCGACGAGGTCGTGCACGGCGACCCGCGCGCCTGGCGCCGGTCGCTGCGCCTGGCGACGACGGACAGCTTCGCGCTCGAGGTGGTGTCCAGCTCCTACGCGGACGGCGGGGCCGAGCACCGGGCGATGGTGGCCCGTGTGCTGCGGCGGTCGCACTGCCGCTTCGAGGGCATGCTGCACGAGGTCATCGTCGGCCGCTGGGGGGCGGTCAGCCAGGTCCAGAACTCGACGATCTTCCTGCGCCACTACGGCTACACCGCCGTCTACATGCGGGAGCGCAACAAGGGCGCACGCAACCTGGCCCTCGCCGAGGCAGCTCTGGAGAAGGCTCGCGGAGGAGGCAGGACGGTGGAACCGGACCTGGTCATCAACGTGGCGCGCTCGGCGACGCTCGCCGGTGACCACGCCAAGGCCCTGCGAACCTTCGCAACCCTCGACCTCGACTCCCTCCCGGACGGGTCGGGCTTGATCGCCGGGCCGACGGTCCTGGTCAGCGCCCTGGCCCTCAGCGACCTGACGACGGCGCGCCGGTGGATCGACCGCATGGAGGCGTGGGGGGAGAGCAAGCACGTGTGCTCGGCCATGCGCGCGCAGGTCAGCATGGCTGAGGGCGACTGGAACCGAGCCGAGGACCTGCTGCGCGGGCTGGAGGACGACGTGCACCGGACGTCGGCGCAGTTCCGGGCGGACGCCCACACCGATCAACTGATCACGTGCGTCGCTCGCCAGGGGCGCGGTGCGGAGGCAGCGGAGCTGTTGCTGTCGCACGTCACGACCGGCAGGTCCGGCATCTCCCCCGTCAGCGCTCTGCTGCTGGTCGAGGAGACGGCCGACGGGGCAGCCCGGCTGGCCGCCGCCCTGCCGGACGCCCTGGTCAAGCCGTTCCTGGCGCAGCTGCAGACGTGCCTCGCCGAGGTGACGGCCGGCTTCTTCGAGGCGCTGTGGACCAGGACCGGGCACCGGCCCTCCCTGCTCGCCGCCGTGGCCAGGCAGTGGCCGTCCATGACGGTGGACGAGGCGCTGAGGTGGTCCCTTCGTCTGCGGGAAGCGGGTCTGGAGGATCTCTGTCCCCTGCGTCGGATCGCGGCTGCCGCGGGTCAGCGGGACACCACGACCCGCATCGTCTGCGCCGGCGTCCTCCACGAGATCGGCGAGACCTGGATCACCCCGGCACTGGAGGCGATGCTCGCGGTGGTGCCGGACGACCAGGTGGACAACGTCGTCGCGAGCTTGACCCGGTACGCACCAGCTCTGGCAGCTTCCCTGGTGCCCGCCTGAACGGAGTCCGGTACGTGGCACCGGACCCTCCCCCGTCAGGCAGGCAGCCAGGACTCGAATCCCCGTCGGGCGAGGTCCATCTGGCACTCTCCCACCCACCGCGTGAAGACCCCCAGGTCGGCCTCTGAAGACAACGAGCCGACCAGCCGCCGTTCCGTGTCGGGCAGAACGTTGGCCTGGTCCTCCTGCGGGGGGAGCATCGACAGGTCCTCCACCTCTTCGATCGTGATGTCCGCTGCGTCGTCGAGGGACAGTCCCGCCGCGAGCGAGACCAAGTCGGCGAACGCGTCCTGAGCCTGCCCGGGGCGTGCGGGCAGGATCCAGCGCAACGGGTTCGTGCTGTGCGTCCGGGTGGACCAGATCTGCAGGGCCGCCCGGGCGAGATCCTCGCGACCGGGAGCGAAGGCGAGGTAGGCGCGTCGAGTCTGCAGCGTCGTACCGTCCCACCGCCGTGCCGAGCCACCCAGCAGTCGGCGTGCCTCCTGCACGGCCGGTAGCAGGTGACCGCGCGGTTGCCGCAGCGCCACCTGGGACTCCCCGCGCCCCGACCACGCCTCCTGCAGCGCCGCGCACGTGGGGTCCAGGGAGGCGGCGGTGCGGGCACAGGCCAGGGCTTGATCGGCCTGCCCGGCGAAGACGTGGGCGATGGCAGCGTTGTGGAACGCGTCGGCCGAACCGTGCCCGAGGGCGGTGTCGTAAGCCTGCAGCGCCAGCTGCGCATCGAGCTGCAGGAGCGCGTTGCCGAGGGCGATGGACGCCTCGGCCTCGGCCCGGACGTGCTGGCCACCGCGCAGTTCGGGGAAGAAGTCGACCAGCGGCCGAGCGGCGAGCACGAGCGAGCGGAGCCTCATCGAGTCGCGCACCGTCCGCTCGACACCGGAGGCGCTGGTCGACAGGCTCTGGCTGTGCCGTCGGTAGTGCACGAGGACGTGCGGGAGGTACCGGTAGCGGAGGATCCCGGCCGTCTTCAACCAGAAGTGGTAGTCGGACGCCAGTCCCTGCTCGAACAACCCGTGGCGTTCGAGGGCGGACCGACGGATCATCACCGACGGTGCCCCCACCAGGTTGGTGTGGATGATCTGGCGGAGCATGCTCAGGTCGTCGTAGGGCACCGGGGGCCGGAACCCTCGACCGGTGACGCGACCCAGCTCGTCGATGAAGTGAGCACCCGCGTGGCACACGTCCAGGCCCGGGTCGTCGTCGAACGCCTGCACCTGCACCTCGAGGCGGCGCGGTGTGTTGACGTCGTCGCCCCCCACCCAGGCCACGAACTCACCCCGGGATTCGCGGATCAGCCGGTTCTGCACCAGGTCCATCCGCCCCGTACCGCCGATGTTCGGCTGCGTCACCACCCGCACCTTGGGGTTGGTGGCGTAGGAACGCAGGATCTCAGCCGTGCGGTCCGTCGACCCGTCGTCCACCACGACGACCTCGTAGTCGTCGAACGTCTGGTCCAGCGACGACCGCATCACCTCGTGCGCGTAGGAGTCGAGGTTGTGGCAGGCGATCACGATGCTCGCCCTCGGGGTGTGCTCGACGACCTGGAGCCCGCCGGCCCGCAGGCCGAGCAGCTTCTGCTGCAGCCCCCGGACAGAGTCGTCGTCAGGCTCGGTGATCTGGTCGGCGCCCACCTCCTGGCCTGTTCGCCAAGTCGTCGGAGGCACGCCCAGCACCCGCGCGAGCGCGTGCACCAGCTGCATCGAGGTCACCGCCAGGACGTCCGTCCCGGCGGGCAGCTCGCCACCGGGGTCCACGTCGTCGGTGACGAGGACGAGCTGCGGGACGAAAGCGCTCAGCATCCAGGTGACCACGTCCCCCGGGCTCCCCTTCAGGCGCGCGGCCGCAGCGACCGAGGGGTCGACTCCCAGGAAGTCCCAGCCCGCGGCACGAGCGTTCGCCAGCGCACGCCCCAGAGGTTCGTGCACCCCCTCCGCACCCGCGCCGATGACCAGCACCGTCGCCTCAGGCGGAACCGTTGTTCCCGTCACGACATCCTCCTGACTCCGGCAACCCGTCGGCAGGAACATCGGCCGGTCGGTGACCGTCCTGAACCCCTGGGCTCACCCGATCGGTCGTACGCGGACGGCGATGTTCGCGCACAGCGACGCCGGCAACTCCTCAGCCAGCGCGTTCAGCCCCCGGATGTGCTCCGGCCCCAGGTCGAGCATGAGGGCGTTGGGGAGGGCCTTGGCGAAGAACCCGCGCCTCTCGACCGTCGCGAACCCCGCCTGGGCCAGGTCCCGTTCCAGACCGGGAAGGTCGTACACCCGCTGGTGGCCGACCAGGACGTCCCTGGGGCTGAGGGTGTCCAGAGTGGGCTGGAGCCCCATGGCGACCCCGAGACGGCGGTGCAGCGAGTCGCGGTTGGGGACGATCACGACCATCTCGCCGCCGGGAGCGACCCACGACCGCAGGTGACGGGCGAGGGAGACGGGGTCGTCGACGTGTTCGAAGACGTGCAGGGCGAGGAGCAGATCGCAGGGCTGTGCCGGGGCCCAGTCCTCGAAGAGCGCTTCGGCGACCTCCAGCCCGGGGTGCTCCTCCCGGACGCGTTGCGCCAGGGTGGGGGCTCCCTCGACGACGGTGTACCGCCGGGCCAGCCGCCCCAGGCGGGAGACGGTCACTCCCTCCCCGTACCCCAGCTCGACGACGTCGTGGGTCGGGTCGACGAGAGTGGCCAGCCAGTCGCAGCAGTACTCCTGACACAGGTCCTCGATGAACTTGTCGACGACGTCGTCGTTGAGGTGGTACTGGGCGGCGATGCGCTCCAGCTCTTGGACACGGGTGTTCACGACAGCTCCTCGGCGATCTCGAGTCCTTGGACGATCTGGTCGTTCATCGAGGTGACGTGCAGGCCGAGCAGCGAGCCGCTGAGCGGCGCGTCCCGGGCCCACGCCACCGTCGCGGCAGCCCGAGCGGCGTCGGCCTCGACGACGGGCGCCGACAGGAGCGGGATCCCCCGCTCTGCCCGCCGTGCTCCCAGGACCCGGACGTCCTCGGCGTCCACACCCAGCAGGGCGCAGAGCTCACCGACGAGCCCTGGAACCGCACCGGTCACCGACGCACCCCGCGTCCGGGCCTCGAGGACCACGCGGTGCCAGGGCCGGTCCGTACCGGCCAGCACGTCCTGGTCGGTGAGGCGGTACACGTCGAGGTGGGATTCGGTGACCAGGAGACAACTCACGGGGGTTCGAGCCCCGGTTGCCCGGACGAGGCAGTAGACGAGGTCCACCCCGTTCGCCGCAGGTGGGTCGACGGGTGCGGCACACGCACCGCCCGACACCTCGTGCAGACGGGCCGGAGTCAGTCCGACGGCCAGCCTGGAGGCTCTGCCTCTCCCCGCCGCGGCCGTTCGCACCTGCCAGCCGCGGGCGTCGCGGCCCACGGCGACGACCGGTGAGGTGTCGACCTCGCACGCGTTGGAGTCAGCGAGTTCCCCGACCAGTCCAGCGACGACATCGCTCACCGTCCCCCCGGCCACGGACCAGAAGGGGTACTCGGGCATGCCCACGGGAAGCCCGGCTCGGGCGCTCGCGACCGACTCGGGCCAGTAGAGCGGCAGCCAGCCGCTGCGGTGGTGCCGCGCCAGCACGTGCTCGTGGGACGGTCCGAGCACCTTGCGGGCGAAGGGGGTGATCAGGTGGGCGTGGTTGCGCGCACCGTGGACGAGGGGCGCGAGCTCGCCGTAGGTAACCTCGTCGAAGGTCGGCGACGTGGACTTCACCGCAGGGTGTCGGGCGTCCCCGACCTGGAACGGCGCGGGGTCGTCCGTCCCCAGGTGGCCGAACACGTCCAAACGGTTGCTCAACAGGTGGTCCGGCCACCGCCGACCATCCACCGACACCTCCAGGGACGGTGCGCGACGGAGCTCGACCCGGCCGGTGAGCCAGTCGTCCACACGTTGGCCGAACCGCGTCCAATCGTGCAGGGCGGAGGGGGCGTACGGTGTCGGCTCGTCAGCCGCCGACCCGCCGGCCTCGGTCCTGCGCTCGATCAGGACCATGCCGTTGTCGAACGTCTCGCCCTCGACCACGGATCCGCGGAAGTACCCACCGGGCGCGGCGCCGTCGGTCAGGAGGCGGACGCCGTGGCCTCGGGCGACGAGGTCAGCCGCGGCGACGAGCATGGCGAGATTACCGCCCACCAGCAGATGCTCAGACATCCGCGACCTCGGCGTCGACCCACAGCTCCGAACCGATCTCGGGCAACGCCTCCGCGAGCGAATCCAGGCCGTCGATCAGTCGTGGCGTCAGGAACCCCGAGTCGACGAGTTCCTGCATCTGGGCGTGCGGGAACGGTTTGACGAGCACCGTTCCCCACCGCGCGACCACGAACCCCGCTGCTGCCAGCTCCGCGCGGAGGCCGTCGAGGTCGTAGGTGCCACGCTGCTGCATCTGCCGCTGGACCGGCGACAACGCGTAGACGTCCTCGACGAGTCCCATGGCGACGGCGAGGAGGCGGTGCAGGGAACGGGCGTTCGGGACGTTGACGTGCACCACGGTGGATCGGCCGCAGAACCTCCTGACTGCGAGCAGGAGGGCCGAAGGGTCGGGGACCTCGTGCAGCAGGCTGCTCAGCACCACCGCGTCGAACGGCGCGCCGAGATCAGCCGGGGCGACGTCCTCGGCGCGCGCCTCCACGACCGTGACCCCACGGCATCCCGAGGCCGCAGCGCGCGCCGCCGACGCGAAGGCCGCCGCGGGTTCCAGGACGACGATCTCCTGCACGTCGGGCAGGTCCGTGAACAACGGGTCGAGCCCGCACCCGATCTCGAGGAGTCGCCGCGGGGCGATGCTCCGGACCTGTTGCAGCACACGACGACGGCGAACCGCCGCCTGGAGGGGCTCGAAGGGCAGGCGGCCGTACTGGACCACGTAGTCGTCGAGGTTCCGCGGCTCGTCGCCCGCCACCGCGGGGCCGTCCGGCGCCGGTGCGCTCACGTCAGGTCCTTGGCCATGGTGACCTTCAAGGACCCGGAGGCCCCCAGTCCGCGCTTGAACCGGACGAGACCCGGCTGATCCGACGGGCAGGTTCCGAGGTCCAGGTGCTGCACCCCTGCTGCCCGACAGTGGTCGTGGATCGCCTCGGCGAGAGCGACCACGGGGCTCCACGCGTGGAACACCGGAAGGTGCCCCCAGGCGAAGACGTACAGGACCCGTTCGCTGAGACGCAGGCAGAAGGCGCTGGCCGCGAGCTGGTCGCCGGCGCGCACACCGAAGAGGACCACCCGGTCCGGGTAGAGGCGTTGCATGTCGTGCATCCGAGGCAGGTCCATGGACAACCGCCACCCGCGCGCGACACGACTGGCCACCAGGGTGGAGTAGACGGACGGGAGCTCGTCGGGCTCGAGGACCGCGGCGTGGAAGCCGTCGCGCCGGCACTTCCTCAAGCGTTTGGCGTTCCCCCGTTCCATCCTCGTCTCGAGCGGCACCTCGTCAACAGGGATGATCTCGTCCACCTCGGTGCGAGCGACCCCCCAGCCGAGCTCCGACAGGACCTGCACCTGGTCGCTGACACGTTGCAGGTCGTGCCCCAGCGGTGGGAGCACGACCTCGAGGCGACGAGCCCCACGGTCCCGCAGTCGCGTCTCCACGACCCGGACGAACTCGGAGGCCTCGTGCAGGGGTCTGTCCGCTCGCCAGGCGAGCCCTGCGAAGGTGCCGCGCGCCGGGCTCCGCCAGACCCCCGCACCGACCTCCCCGAAGTGGATCGCACCGACGTCGAGCCCGCCGGCGTCCCACCGGCAGTAGAGCGAGGGTCGGTCTGCGGCGTGGAGGTCGTGGTAGTCGCCGCGGTAGAAGAGGTCCTCCGGCCACCGGTCGCGGGGAGTGCCCTCCTGCGGGCGGGCCGGGGTCGCAGCGGACGTCGCAGTGGCTGAGGACGTCGACACGCGTTCCGGACACGCGGCGGCCCCTCTTCTGGCTATGGTTTGCCCACTCCCCGTCACGGGAGCGCACTTTACGTGATGAGATGTGATCTCCGCTGCCACTGTGGTCACTCGAGTCACGGACTCGGAGCAGGAGGAAGAGATGCGCATCGGCGTCGTGGGACTCGGCTACTGGGGCTCGAAGCACGCCAGGGTCCTCAGCACCGTGCACGAGGTCGACGAGCTGGTCGTCCACGATGCGAACGCCGATCGCATCGAGGCCGTCGCCACGGCGTTCCCCAGCGTCCGGCGGGCCAGTTCGCTCGACTCCCTCCTGGAAGCCGTCGACGGTCTCGTGGTGGCCACGCAACCGTCGAGCCACTCGGCCATCGCTCGGGCCGCGCTCGAGCGCGGCGTCCACGTCCTCGTGGAGAAGCCCCTGGCGCTCGATTCGCTGGATGCGCGCCATCTCGTGACCCTCGCGGCAGCCACGAGGACGACCCTGATGGTGGGACACACCTTCGCGTACAACCCCGCTGTCCGCGCACTCCGCGATCTCATCGGGCGAGGTGAACTCGGGGACGTGCTGCACATGGACAGCGAGCGGCTCAACCTGGGTCTCTACCAGTCCGACTGCGACGTGCTGTGGGACCTCGCCCCGCACGACATCAGCATCGTCAACTCCATCACCGGTACTTCCCCCAGCTCCGTTCGGTGCTGGGGACGGGGCCACATCGACCGCGCGGTGACGGACAACGCTTACCTGATGCTCGACTACGAGGAGTCGGGCACCCAAGCCGTCGTCCACGTCAGTTGGTTGAGCCCGCACCGCGTCCGCCGGCTCACCGTCGTAGGGTCACAGCGCATGGCGGTCTTCGACGACCTCGCGAACGACGAACGGTTGCGCGTCTTCGACAAGGGCGTCACCCCGGTCGACGTGCCGCACACGCATGACCAGCCCATGACCTACCGGTACGGCGACATCCACGTCCCCTACATCCCGTTCCAAGAACCACTCCTCCTGGAGGACCAGCACTTCGTCGAGTGCATCCGCACCGGGAACGCCCCGCTGACCGGGGGCGGGGCAGGACTCGACGTGGTGCGCACCCTCGAAGCTGCATCCGTCTCGCTCGAGAAGGGCGTCGAGGTGCGCCTCGACCAGATCGACCTCGCCGAGCCCTCTCGCAGGGACCACCCGGCCCTGGTGCTGCGGTGACCCCGCCTCCCGTCCCCTTCCTGGACCTGGAGAGGAGTCAGCGAGACCTCTACGAGGAGTTCGACGCCGCGTGGCGATCCATCACCCGCAGCGCCAGGTACGTCGGCGGGCCCGTGGTGGAAGCTTTCGAGGGGGCCTGGGCCGCCGAGCACGGACTCGACCACGCGGTGGGTGTGGCCAACGGGACCGACGCCCTCGAACTCGTGCTCCGCGGTCTCGGCATCGGCCCTGGTGACGAAGTGGTGGTCCCCGCCAACACCTTCATCGCCACGGCGGAGGCGGTGCTGGCGGTAGGCGCCCTCCCCCACTTCGTGGACGTCGACCCCGACACTCTGCTCGTGACGGCGTCCACGGTGGCGAGCGGCATCACCGATCGGACGGCCGCCGTCATCGTGGTCCACCTCTACGGCCAGGCCGCCGACATGACGGCCATCACGGCGCTGGCGAGTCGTCGAGGCATCGCCGTCGTCGAGGACTGCGCCCAGGCACAGGGGGCCCAGTGGGACGGCCGGGCCGTGGGAACGTTCGGAGTCGCCGGTTGCACGAGCTTCTACCCCGGCAAGAACCTGGGTGCTTTCGGTGATGGTGGGGCTGTCGTGACGCGTGATGCAGCGCTCGCTCGTGCGGTTCGCAGTTTCGGGGACCATGGGCGGTCGGAGATCTTCAAGTACGAACACCCCGTCGTCGGCAGGAACAGTCGCCTGGACGCTCTCCAGGCCGCCGTCCTCCTCGTCAAGCTCCCTCACCTGCAGGCGTGGAACACCCACCGCCGGAACGCTGCGGACCAGTACTCGCAGCGACTCGGCGAAGAACCCGGCATCACCCTCACTCGACAAGCACCGGCGAGCACGTCGGTGCACCACCTGCAGGTGGTCAGGGTCGACGACCGGGACCGGGCGCAGGCTGACCTGGCCGCCGAGGGCATCGGTACGGCCGTGCACTACCCGTTCCCCTGCCACCAGCAGAAGGGTTACGCCGTCATGCCGCGGGCCGGTGTCCTCGAGACCGAGGCAACGAGCCCCCGACTGCTCAGTCTGCCGATGTTCCCCGGCATCGACCGGGAAGAGGTCGACCGGGTCTGCGACGTCCTGATCGCCTCGGTCCGCGGCAGCTCTGCCTGAAC
Organism: Kineococcus mangrovi; assembly: GCF_041320705.1. Taxonomy (NCBI): domain Bacteria; kingdom Bacillati; phylum Actinomycetota; class Actinomycetes; order Kineosporiales; family Kineosporiaceae; genus Kineococcus; species Kineococcus mangrovi. The sequence goes on along the minus strand of NZ_JBGGTQ010000007.1, from coordinate 164,641 downwards.
CCTCAGGCCGTGCGCGCCACCGGCACCGAGAACTGCGCGAAGCTGCTGAGCGCCAGCCGGCTGCGGAAGTCGCTCTGCGTCCCGACGGCGGCGTAGTACGCCTCCTTGCGCTTCACGGCCGCGCCGGAGCCGGCGGCCTTGAGGACCATCTCGGGCGAGAGGTGGGTGTTCATGCCGTCGCGCAGCAGCACGAGCGCCTCGGCGCGCATCTGCGAGATCCGGGACTCGGAGACCCCCAGCTCCTCGGCCAGCTCGGCCATGGGGCGCTCGTGCAGGAAGTAGCCCTCCACGACGTGCCGCAGCCGCTCGGGCAGGACGCTGACGGCCGAGCGCAGGTAGCCCAGGCGTTCGCGGTGCAGCAGCTCCTGCTCCGGGCCCGGGGTGTGGGTGGGCAGGTGGTCGTCGAGGGAGGCACCCTCGGCGGTGAAGCCCTGCATCGACAGCACCATCGAGCGCTGCGCCTCGTCGCGCGTCTCGGCGAGCTCCTTCTCCGAGACGCCGAGGGCGGCGGCGAGCTCGGTGGAGGTCGGGGTGCGGCCCAGCTGGGTGGTCAGCTGGTCCTCGGTCTGCGACAGCCTGCGCTGGCGGCTGCGGACGCCGCGCGAGGCCCAGTCCGCGCCGCGCAGGTCGTCGAGGATGGCGCCGCGGATGCGGGTGTTGGCGTACCGGTTGAAGGGGACGCCGGTGTTCGGGTCGTAGGCGCGCGAGGCCTGGAACAGCGCCATGAGACCGGCCGAGGTGAGATCGTCCCGGCTCACGTGCGAGGGCAGGCGGCCGATGAACTCGGAGGTGATGTAGCCGACGAGCGGCAGGTGCTGCTCGACGAGCGCACTGCGCTCGGCTGCGCTGAGCTCGACCATGGGGAGCTCCCGGGTGGCGGTGGCAACGTCTGCGGTCACACACCCCTTCTCGGCACGCGCCCCCTCGCGACTTGAGCGCCGGACGGGTGAGTCCTCTCCCGGCTGCGCTGCTCCGAACGGGGGGAGCCGCGGGTACGGAGCGTGCCGGGCTCACCAGGCGGGGTGAGGTGCGACCCGATCGGCGCAGCGCGGTTCAGCGGACGACCGCCGCGCGCCGAGAGTTGTCGTGGAACACCACCGCCCGCACCCTGAGGCGCGTGGGACCGGTGAGGCTGGAGGTCGTTCGTGAAACCGTTGTGGCAGGTCGTGCAGGACCTGGAGTTCGCTGCCAAGAAGGGCTGGTTGACGCCGACCTTCCTGGACAACTACGCGGTGAAGAACGGCGAGCGCGTCAGCGCCCTCTACGCGCTGTGCGCGAAGAACTTCCTCGACGTCGAGCACGAGATCGGCCGCAACGACCACATCGCCACCGAGCGCTCGCGCGGCCTGGACCAGCGGGCGGTGGAACGGGCCATGGAGGAGGAGGCGCGCGTCCTGAACCAGGAGATGCGCCGGGCCCGCGAGGACGGCCGCCCCTACGCCCTGCGCAAGCCGACCAAGCACGCGCAGTTCATCAAGAAGACGGGCGCCTGAGTCAGCGCGCCCAGACCCCGCCGACGTCGACGCTCGACAACCAGCTCCCGTCGGGGTCACCGACCTCGTAGCGTCGCTCTTCACCGAGCCGCAGCCGGGTCACGGTGCACGCCTGCGTGTCGACGATCCAGTAGCTCGGGATGCGCCACTGACCGTAGAGCTCCCGCTTGAGCAGGCGGTCGGTGGACTTCGTCGAGGGGGACTCGACCTCGACCGCCAGGAGGACGTCCGACGGGTCGACGTAGGGGCTGTCCTCGGACAGCACCGCGGTCTCGACGACGAGCACGTCGGGGATGAGCAGCCGGTCCTGAGCACCACGGCGGACGACGTTGGCCCCCGGGAGGACGGTCCACCCCGCGGGAGCGACAGCTCGAAGGGCGTTGTGCAGCTCACCCACGACGTACTGGTGGCCGGGTCCGGCCAGCGGAGTCACGAGCAGACCTCCGTCCACGAGCTCGATGCGGGGACCACCCTCGTCCTGCGGCAGGTCCTCCAGGTGCAAGGGCAGCGACGTGCCGATCGACACCGTCACGAGACCGCCTCCTCCCCCGTCGTCCTGGGCCGATCTTAGCCAGCCGGCCGCCCCGATCCACCCTCGTCCGGCCTCAGCTCGTGGTAGCGCCCGCCGATGGACGCCTCGAGCACCACCCACGACAGGCAACGGGGAAGGACACGCATGGGACTCGCCGAGGTCTCCGGCATCCTCTGGAAGGAGCGGGAGCTGCTCGAGCTGCTCCTGTTCAAGCTGGAGGAGGAGCAGCTCGTGCTGGCCAGCGGCCGCACGCGCTGGCTGGCGCACGCGACCCGCGAGGTCGAGTTCGTCATGGAGCAGATCCGGACGACCGAGCTCCTGCGCGCGACCGAGGTCGACGCCGTGGCCACCGAGCTCGGCCTCGGGCCCGGCCCGAGCCTGAACGCGATCGCCGAGGCGGCGCCGGACCCGTGGGGGGAGATCTTCCGCGGCCACCGCGACTCCTTCCTCACCCTCACCGCCGAGATCCAGGACCTGGCCGACGCCAACCGCGACCTCCTGCACGCCGGCTCCCGCGCCCTGCGCGAGACCCTCCTCGGGCTGGACAAGCCCCTCGACACCTACACCGCCCAGGGCAAGAACACGGCCGCGTCGACCGGTGGCTCGCGCGCCCACTTCGTCGACGAAGCACTCTGACCGGCCCGCTGAAAGGACCCCGAGACGATGAGCACCTTCTCCGGCATCAACACCGCCTCCCGCGCCCTGTCCGCCGCCCAGCGCGGCATGGAGGTCACGGGCCAGAACATCGCCAACGTCGGCACCGAGGGCTACTCGCGCCAGCGCGTCGAGCAGTCGGCGAGCGTCCTGAACCAGACGGGGCAGTTCAGCCAGAAGTTCGTCCCCGGTGACGGTGTGGTGGTCACGGGACTGTCGCGCGTCTCCGACGCGCTGGCGACCGCCACCGCCCGCCAGGACTCCGCGGCCGCCCGGGAGCAGGCCGCCGCCAGCACCGTCTGGTCGGGCATCGAGTCGGCGATCGGGGACACCGGCGCCACGGGCCTGAGCAAGAGCCTGGCGGACCTGTCCTCGTCCTGGAGCGACCTGGCCGCCAAGAGCGGCAACGACGGTCTGGCGGGTGCGCAGGCCCTGGTGATCACGCGCAGCCAGGGTGTGGCGGCCGAGCTCGCCGGGATGGACGGCCAGCTCGAGGCCCAGTACGCCCAGCTCGGCCTGCAGGCGCAGACGCTGGCGAGCCAGGCGAACACCATCGCGGCGAACGTCGCCACGCTGAACACCTCGATCCGCGAGACCCTTGTCAACGGTGCCTCGGCCAACGAGCTCCTCGACCAGCGCGACCAGTACCTCAACCAGCTCGCCGACCTCACCGGCGCACGGGTGGTCGACCGCCAGGACGGGACGGTCGACGTCCTCGTCGGCAACGCGTCCCTGGTCAGCGGTGACCTCTCCCACGGGCTGCGGGTCAGCACGGTCGCGAGCACCACGGACCGCACCCCGGTCGGTGCCGGGGCCGAGAGGATCGGCAACCAGCTCGTCGTCACCATCGGCGGCCAGGACGCCGGACCGGTCACCGGCTCGCTGAAGGCCACGCTGGACGGCGCGAACAAGACCCTCGTCGACCAGCAGAAGGGCCTGGACGACTTCGCCACCAAGCTCGCCTCGACGGTCAACACCGCCTACGACGGCACCTTCTTCAGCAGCGTCGCCGCGGGCTGGACCAGCGGTGACCCCGTGAAGGCCTCGCAGCTGCAGGTGTCCGTGACGACGGCGACGTTCCGGGACAGCACGGGCACGGGGACGGGCACGGGCTCGGCCGACCGCGTCTACGCGACGGCCGTCAAGAACGCGTTCGGCGACGTCAAGAGCGCCTGGCGCACCAACGTGACGAACCTCGCCGCCTCGACGCAGTCCGCGTCCAACCGCGCCGACCTCGCCGCCCAGGTGTCGCTGAAGTCCGGTGCGGTGCGCGACGGCGTCTCGGGTGTCAACCTCGACGAGGAGATGACGAACCTGGTGGCCTACCAGCACGCGTACTCCGCCGCCGCTCGCGTCCTGACGAGCATCGACGAGGCGCTCGACACCCTCATCAACCGCACCGGCCTCGTCGGCCGCTGACGCTCGACCTGACCCGAGGAGAGACCCATGCTCGGCCGCATCACCCAGCGCAGCATCGCCGCGAACGCCCTGACCAACCTGCAGAACACGCAGGCCCGGGCGGCGAAGTTCCAGGAGCAGATCACGAGCGGCACCTCCCTGTCGAAGGGTTCGGACGACTCCGTCCGCGCAGCCGCCGCTCTGCGCCTGAACGACCAGATCGCCGTCAACACCGAGAACGCCCGGAGCCTGAACGAGGCCCGTGGCTGGATGACGACGCAGGAACCGGCGCTGGACAGCACCACGTCGGCGCTGCAGAAGGTGCGCGACCTCACGGTCCAGGCCGGCAACAGCGCGCTGGACGCGAACGGCCGGGCGGCGATCGCGCGGCAGATCCGGGAGATCAAGAACACGGTCCTGGGTGACGCGAACACCCAGTACCAGGGCCGGGCCGTCTTCGCCGGCACCTCGGCGACGACCACGGCGTTCGGCACGACGACGCCCTACGCCTCGGCCGACGACGGCGGTTCGGTCACGCGCACCGTCTCCCCCGGCGTGACGATGACCGTGAACGTCTCCGGCAACGACGTCTACGGTGCCCAGGCACCCGGGACCACGACGGTCTTCCAAGAGCTGGACACCCTCGCCGACGACATCGCGGCCGGCAACGTCAGCAGCAGCACCGTGTCGCTGAGCACGATCGACAGCCGCATCAACCTGGCCACGAACGCTCGTGCCGTCATCGGCGCGAAGACCAACCAGCTCGACCACGCCGACGACGTCAACACGACGCAGCTGCAGTACCTGCAGTCGCAGCTGGACGACGTCCAGGGCGTGGACCCGATGAAGGCGTACCTGGAGTTCAACCAGCAGAACATCGCCTACCAGGCCGCCCTGCAGGCGACCGCGAAGACCGTCCAGGTCTCCCTGCTCGACTTCCTCCGCTGACCCCGTCCACCTCCGGAGTTCCTAGAGTGACCCTCATGACCGACGCGCCCGTGTCCGCCCCCGTCATCGAGTTCGTCTCGCCCATCATGGGCCTTCCGCACCACACGGCGTTCCACCTCCTGCCGTTGGACGAGGAGGGGAACCTGTGGTCGTTGCGCGAGGCGGGCGGGGCTCGGACGCGGCTCGTGGTGGTGACGCCCGGGCGGTTCTTCCCGGGCTACGCGCCGGAGATCGACGACGAGACGGCAGCCGCGCTGGACCTGCGCGAGGCGAGCGAGGCGGCCGTCCTGAACGTCGTGAACATCGGGGACGACCCCGCGACGGCGACCGTCAACCTGCTGGCGCCGATCGTCGTCAACCACCGGAACCTGCGGGCCGCGCAGGCCGTCCTCGTGGGTACCGACCATCCTCTGCGGGCACCGCTCCTGGCCCGCTGATCCAGCACTGCACCGGACGCCCCGCCGAGCTCTCGGCGGGGCGTCCGCGCGTTCCCGGGGGAGACACGAGTGGCGCGACGGATCGCTGATTCTTCGCTACTGTCGGTAGTGGCCGAGCAGCCGGCGACACACCCCGGGAGGAGTCCCCCGGGGTCTTGCAGACGAAGGGATCGTCGTTGTGAGCATCGCTTCCGAAACCACCTCCAAGATCGAGTTCATCTCACCCCTCGTGGGCTTCGAGGACCACCGCAGCTTCGAGCTCGAGCCCCTCGACGAGGACGGCCTGTTCTTCACGATGCGGTCGATGTCGGACCCCGGCCTCCAGCTGGTGGTGGCGGACCCGATGCCGTTCTACCCCGACTACGAACCCGTGATCGACGGGGACACCGCCCGCTCCCTCGAGATCGCGGACGAGAAGGACGGGGCCGTCCTGGCCGTGGTCAACATGCTGGGCGGTGCCGAGAAGGCGACGATGAACCTGCTCGCCCCCATCGTCCTGAACCCCAGGGCCCACCGTGCGACCCAGGCCGTCCTCTACGGCAAGGACCAGCCGTTGGACGCCCCGCTCGTCCGCGAGGTCTGACGCCGCGCAGCCGGGCCGGCCGAGGGGCCGGTCCGGCGCGCACCGGTTAGCGTCGGGGCATGGACCTCGAACGCCCCATCGCCCCGGACCCCTACTCGCTCCTGCCCGCGGTGCCGGGCTTCTCCCTGCACTCGGCCGACGTCACGTCGGGTCACCAGATGGACGAGAAGCACGCGAGCGGCAACGTGTCCCCGCAGCTGAGCTGGGACGGGTTCCCCGAGGGCACGAGGAGCTTCCTCGTGAACTGCTTCGACCCCGATGCCCCGACCCCGGCCGGGTTCTGGCACTGGACGATCGTCGACGTCCCGGTAGGCGTGACGAGCCTGGAGCAGGGCGCCGCCGTCCCCGAGGGCGCGACGGTCCTGCGCAACGACATGGGCACGGCGGACTTCACCGGTGCCGCCCCGCCGCCCGGGGACCGCGAGCACCGCTACGTCTTCGCCGTGCACGCCCTCGACGTGGAGTCCCTGGGCCTACCCGACGGCGCTTCGCCCACCGTCGCGGCGTTCTCCACCCTCGGCCACGTGCTGGCGCGCGCGACGCTGAGCCCCGTCTACGCGCGGTGAGCGGACCGCAGCACGCGGCGGGCTCCCTCACCCTGCACCCCGCCGCCGAGCACCCCGAGCTCCTTCCCGAGGCGGTCCGGTCGGCGCTGCCCGAGGGTGCCTGGGTGGCGGACATCGACCCCGACCTCGCCGACACGGCCGCGCTCGTCGAGGCGGCCGGCGTCCCGCTGGACGGGTCGGCGAACTGCGTCGTCGTGGCGGGCAAGCGGGAGGGCCAGGAGCGGGTCGCCGCGTGCGTCGTCCTCGCCAGCACCCGCGCGGACGTCAACGGGGCCGTCAAGCGGCTCCTGGAGGTCCGCAAGGCGTCGTTCCTGGCGATGGACCGCGCCGTCGAGGAGTCCGGCATGGAGCACGGCGGGATCACCCCCGTCGGTCTCCCGGCGGGTTGGCGTCTCCTCGTCGACCGTCGGGTGGCGCAGACGGACTGGCTGCTCATCGGGTCCGGGGTGCGCCGTTCCAAGCTCGTCGTGCGGGGCAGCGACCTCGCCGGGCGCCCCGGCGCGGAGGTGGTGGACATCTGCCTGGACACCGCCCCGGCGTCCTGACCGTGCGCCTGACGGTGCGGGGCCCGCGGTCGGCGGCGGACGTGTGGGCGGACTACGCCCGGATCGCCCGCTGGCCGGCCTGGGCCCCGCACGTGACGTCCGTCGAGACGGGTGCGGAACGCATCGCCGTCGGCGTCACCGGCCGCGTCCGCGGCGGTCCGGTACGCCTGCCGTTCCGCATCACCGCCGTCGACGAGGACGCCATGACGTGGACGTGGCGGGTGCTGGGGATCGACCTCGCCCACGCGGTCCGCGCCGTCCCCGGCGGGTGCGTCACGACGTTCGACGGACCGGCCCCGTACCTCCCCGTGGCGTGGCTCGCCCTGCGCCAGCTGGTGTCCGTCCCCGTCTCACGTCGCCGACAGCAGCCGGGACACCGCGGCGACGGGTGAACGCTCCCCCGCCAGCACGGCGACGACGTCGCGGACGAACGGCAGGTCCGGGTCGCGGCGCAGGAGGGCCGGCGCGGTCGCGACGCCCTCGGCGGTACCGCCGGCCCGCCCGACCGCGTCCGCCAGCGCCAGCCCCTCCCCCAGCGCCACCCCGACCCGGTGGTTGCGCGACAACCGCGACGTGCTCGTGGCGACGAGGTCGCCCGCACCGGCCAGGCCGAGGAACGTCCCCGGCCGCGCCCCCAGCCGCCCACCCAGGGCGGCCATCTCGCTCAGACCCAGGGTGAGCACGGCGGCCCGCGCGTTGGCCCCCAGCCCGGCGCCCTCCACCATCCCGACGGCCAGGGCCACCACGTTCTTGAACGCCCCGGCCACGTCGACGCCGACGACGTCGGTGACGGCGTGGGCGTGGAACTGCGCCGTCGCGAACGCCGACGCCACCTCCCGGGCCACGTGGTCGTCCGGGCCCGCCACGACCGTGGCCGCGGGCTGGCCCCGGGCGATCTCCGCGGCGAGGTTCGGCCCGGACAGGGCCAGCACCTCCGCGTCCGGCAGGACGTCCTGGACGACCTCGGTCCCGAACCGCCCGGTCGCCGTCTCCACCCCCTTGGCGAGGTTCACGACCGGGACCCCGGGCACTACCGGACGCCACCCGGTGAGCCGGGACCGCAACTGCTGCAACGGGACCGCGAGCACCACGAGCGACGCCCCGGCCAGGACGACCTCGACGTCGGGGTTCGCCGCGATGCGCGGCGGCAACCCCACCCCGGGCAGGTACCGGGAGTTCTCCCGGGTCAGCGTGATCTCCTCGGCCAGCTCCGGACGGCGGCACCACAACCCGACGTCGGCGTTCTGCGCGAGGACGGCGGCCACCGTCGTCCCCCACGCCCCGGCGCCCAGGACCGCGACGCGGCGGCCCGTGTCAGGCACGCCGCGTCTCCCACAGGGCGACCGCGCTGGCGGCCGCGACGTTGAGGCTGTCGACCCGCGGGTCCATCGGGATCCGCACCACGACGTCGGCGGCGGTGATCGCGCGGCGGCTCAACCCGTCGCCCTCGGCGCCGAGCAGGAACGCGAGGCGTTCGGGGGCCGCGAACTCCCCCAGGGCCACGGAGTCGTCCGACAGCGCGAGCGCGGCGACGGTGAACCCCGCGTCCCGCAGCAGGTCCAGGTCACCCGGCCACGACGTGGCCCGCGCCCACGGCAGGTGCAGCACCGTCCCCATCGACACCCGCACGCTGCGCCGGTACAGCGGGTCCGCGCACCGCGGGCTGACGACGAACCCGTCGACGCCGAACGCCGCGACCGACCGCACGATGGCGCCGACGTTGGTGGCGTCGGCGATGTCCTCCAGCACCACGAGCCGCGCCGGTCCCGGCGCCAGCGCGGTGAGCAGGTCGGGGACCGACCGCGGTGCGGGCCGGGCGAAGGACCCCAGCGCACCGCGGTGCAGGTCGACCCCGGTGAGGGCCTCCACCAGTTCCGGTGGCGCGACGAACGCGGGGACGTCGCCGGGCAGGTCACCGGCGAGTTCGGCGTACCGGTGCGGGGACAGGAGGAAGGACCGCGGGACGTACCCGTTCTCCAGCGCCCGGCGGATCACCTCGACGCTCTCGGCGAGGAACAACCCCTCGGCCGGTTCCCGGCGGGTGCGCAGCTGCACGTCGCGCAGCGCGGTGAAGTCGCGCAGGAAACCCGTGTACCGGGGGTCGGTGAGGTCGTCGAGGTCGATCCGCGGCACCGGGGCACGCTACCCGAGCCGGTCCTGCGCCCAGGGGTCTAGGCAGGCGACGTCCAGGGGTGCGAAGTGCTTCACGTTCCGGGTCACCACCGTCATGCCGCGGGCCTGGGCGACAGCGGCGATCAGCGCATCGTCCAGGGGCGCGTGCTCGGGGACGCGGTACCCGGCCAGGAGCCGGGCGGCAGACAGGTCGAACGGCAGGACGCGGTCGACGAAAGCGGGCAGGACGTTCCGCTCGAACCAGCGGCGCAGGACCTCACCCTGTGCCGGGTCGGACCGTTCCTTCCCCACGACCCCCCGCTCGATCTCAGCGATGGTGGTGGCGGCGACGTACTGGTCGCCCACGGTGACCGACCGGGACCAGTCCTCGACGGCTGGGTTGCGTCCACGGACCCGCAAAGCCGACACCACGTTGGTGTCCAGCAGGTACTTCACAGCTCGGGGGTCCGTGGCAGGAGCCGTAGCCGCTCGGGCTCGAACTCCACGTCGACCCCCTCGTCGACGCCGAGCAAGTCCACGAGGGTAGCCGGTTCGTGGGCGATGCTGCGGGCCAGGATCTCACGCACCTCGGCTTCGAGGGACCGACCGTGTCGCTGGGCCTGCGCCTTGAGCGCGCCCTTCGTCCCGGTCGGGAGGTTGCGCACCACGATCTGCTCCACGTCGACCACACCCTCCGACTAATGATATCGCTTTGATGATATCAGTCGGGACGCCTGTCGGCACCCGCCCGTCGCGGCACCGCCCGCTCAGCGCACGACGACCGAGCGCGGCGGCTCGGGCAGGGTGCGGGACTCCAGCGCGGGCAGGTCGACGACGTCCCGCACGTCGGCGCTGGGCCGGCCCAGCAGGAACCCCTGCGCCGAGTCGCAGCCGAGCCGCTTGAGCGCCTCCAGCTGGTCGGAGGACTCGACCCCCTCGGCCACGACCCCGACGCCCATGTTCTTGGCCATGCCGATGATCCCGGCCACGACCGCCTCGTCCTGGCGGTGCCGGCCGAGCCCGGCGACGAAGTGCCGGTCCACCTTGACGTGGTCGATCGGCATGGTCTGCAGGTGCGCCAGGGAGGAGACCCCGGCGCCGAAGTCGTCGACGGCCACGCGCACCCCCATCATCCGCAGGGCGTGCAGGGTGGAGAAACCGGCGTTCGCGTCCGCGACGAGGAGTTCCTCGCTGACCTCCACGAGCAGTGCGCTGCCGGCCGGGCCCGTCGGCTGGGAGGAGGCGACGGCGTCCAGGAGTTCGGCGTTGGCCAGTTGCCGGCGCGAGACGTTGACCGCGATCGTCAGGTGGCAGTCCTCGATGGTGGCGTACCAGTGCTCCAGCGTCCGCCACGCCTCGTCGATGACCCACTTGCCGATCTCCACGATCAACCCGCTGCGCTCGGCCAGCGGCACGAAGTCGGCCGGCTGCAGGAGCCCGCGACGCGGGTGCTCCCAGCGCAGCAACGCCTCCACCCCGGTCACGTGCCCGTCGCGCAGGTCGATGATCGGCTGGTAGTGCAGCCGCAGCTGCCCCTGGGCGACGGCCACGGCCAGGTCGTCCTCGGTCTGCAGCGAGTCGACGGCCTGCGCCTGCATCCGCTCGTCGAACAGTTCCGAGCGGGCCTTGCCGCCCTCCTTCGCCCGGTACAGGGCGGCGTCGGCGCGGCGCAGCAGCTTGGAGGCGTCGGCCTCGTCGCGGGCCAGCGCGATGCCGACGCTCGGGGTGATGACCAGGCGCCGGCCGCCGCCGAACTCGATGGGCCGGTCGGCGATGGAGTTCACGACGCGCTCGGCGATGCGGGAGGCGTTCAGCTCGTCGGCGAGGTCCTCGCACAGGACGGCGAACTCGTCCCCGCCGAACCGGGCGACGGTGTCCTCCGGCCGGACCGCGGCGCGCAGCCGGTGCGCCACCTCCACCAGGACGACGTCGCCGACGGCGTGCCCGTGGGTGTCGTTGACGCCCTTGAACCCGTCGAGGTCGAGGTAGAGGACGGCGCAGGCGCTGGAGCTGCGGCGCGCGAGCGCGTGCTGGAGGCGGTCGGTGAACAGCTGCCGGTTGCCGAGGTCGGTCAGCGGGTCGTGCAGCGCCTGGCGCAGCGCCGCGTCGAGGGCCTCCTGGCGGTGCCGGCCCTCCGCGTCCAGGCGCACGGCCGACTGCAGGGCCAGCACGAGCAGCAGCAGGGCGGCGACGAGACCGCCCGCGAGCGCGGACAGCAGGACCCGCAGCGACGGCTCCCCGGTGGCCACGACCTCGACGAGGGCCACGACCCCGACGACGACGAGGGGCGAGACGATCGCCCAGGGCACGACCCGGGTGCGGACGTCGTCGCCCGCCGAGTGCCGCGCCGACCACGGCCAGCGGCTCATCCCCGGACCCCTCCTCGCCGGACCTCGTGCCCCGCTCCGGGCGCTGGTGTCACCCGAGCAGCTCGTTGACTGCTCATCGTCATCGACCGCACACGTTCTGTCTACTTCACCCGGTCGGCCGCGTCACGACGACCCACCCCGATCGGCCCCCACGTCACCCGATCGGCGCAGACCGACCCGCACGTCGAGCCTCACGTCAGCGGCGCGCACCGCTGCTCGGGGCGCAGCCGCAGCGCGAGCCGACCCTGCCTGCCGAACGCGGCGAGGTGCCGCTGAGCCGGGTGGTGGCGACGGGGGTCGTCCCGCTCGGCTGATCTCCAGCCGCGTCGCCCAGGGCCGCGAACTCGGCCCCGGGACGGTGGGAACACCCCCTCGTCCCGGGGTCAGCCGGTCCAGCACACGCTCCCCGCGGGCCCCCGTGCAGCTCGGGACGTTCCCCGGCCGGGCAGCCGAGGTCGTCCGCCAGGAGCACCTGCCCCGGTTCCCGCCGCAGCCCCGCGAGCAGCACGGGGTTGCGGACCCCGCCCCCGGACGCGACGACGACGTCGACGCCGGTGAGGGCGTCGGCCACGGTCCGGACCGTGAGCTCGGTGAGGGTGGCCAGGAGGTCGGGCCGGGGGACCGTCCGCCCGCGCGGGAACGGGGTGACGTACCCGGGGTGGAACAGTTCCTCGCCCGTCGTCTCCGGCGGCGAGCGCGAGGAGAACTCCTCGGCCAGCAGCGCGGTGAGCAGTCCACCCTCGACGGCACCGGCAGCAGCGAGCCTCCCGTCCCGGTCGATGCCGCCGAGGTTCAGCGCCGCCGACGTGAGCCCCCGGGCGAGGAACGGGGCGAGCAGCAGCCGGTCCAGCAGCGGCACGAGCGGCGCCCCCTGGCCGCCGGCGACGACGTCGGCGGTCCGCAGGTCGCTCACCACGGGAACGCCCGTCGCCTCGGCGGTCCACGCGGGTTGCCCGAGCTGGAGGGTCCCCCGCACGGCACCGTCGTCGACCCGGTGGAACACCGTCTGGCCGTGGGAGCAGACGAGGTCGAACCGCTCCCCCACCGCGGCCGCCGCGGCCGCGAACTCCTGCCCGATCCGGACGTCGAGCGCGCAGACCTGCGCGAACCCGGGCCGTCCCGGGGGCAGGGCCGCGACGAGGTCGGCCCGCAGCGCGGGCGAGTACGGCACCGAGCGGTGCTCCCCCAGCCGGGCCCGGACCACGTCGCCGTCCTCGCCGGGGGTCTCGGTGAACTCGACGACGGCGACGTCGACGCCGTCGTGCGACGTCCCCGACACCATCCCCAGCACCTTCACCGGGGAACCCTCACCGCAGGACCCTCACCGCAGGACCCTCACCGCAGCCGCCGCCGGTCGTCGGGGTCCCGCACGGTGGCGCCCGCGGCGTCGAGCGCCTCCAGCAGCGGCACCGCGACGCGCCGGGACGTGCCGAGCGCCTTGCGCGCCTCGCTGAGGGAGAAGGGTTGCGGCACGGCCCGCAGCGCCGCGACGGCGCGTTCCCGGTACCCCGGGGCCAGCACCAGCCCGTCGGCGACGCGTTCCAGCCGGCCCGCCCGCACCGCCGCCGCGAGCTCGGACCGGCCCAGGTGCAGGTCCCGCAACCGCTCGACGTCCGGGGCGGCGAAGGGGCTGGCGGCCAGGTCGGCGAGCACCGCGGCCACGGCGCGCTCGACGGCCGGCGGCAGGTCGTCGATGCGCTCCACGACGCGCCCGTCCCGCACCTGCAGCGGGTCGGTCACGAGCGCGGTGACGACGTCGAGGTCCGGCAGCCGCAGCGTGCGCCGCACGTGCTCCAGCGTCGGACCGGGGTGCAGGGGGTTCGCGGCGCGGTGGGCCCGCACCACCTCGGGCACCCGGGCGCGCTGCGCCGCCCACCACGCGGGGTCCGCGTACCAGTCCCCCACGACCGGTGTCCCCGAGACCGGGACGCCCATGGCCCGCAGCGCCGCCCCGGGCACGAGGTGACGCCGCCGCAGCTCGGAGGCGAGGTCGGGACCGGTGACGTCGGCGAGGTCGGCGGCGCGGGCCGCGGCGGCCCCCCGGCGGCGCAGCGCGGGCGGGGTGACGTCGAGCACGGCGGCCGAGCCGAGGACCTCGTGCCGGGCGGGGTCGCGCAGCAGCAGCCGGTCCCCCACCACCAGGGGCAGCTCCGTGCGCAGCTGCAGACGGGCCAGCGCACCCCCCAGCGGCCGCACGCGAGCGGGCACCGCGGCCGAGCCGAGGTGCACGACGAGCTCGGCCGGCAGCTCGCCGGCGCCCGCTCCGACGTCGCCGCGGACGTCCACCACGTCGGTGCGCACGTGCGTGCCGGGGGTCAGCAGGGCGTCTCCGCGGCGCACGTCCCGCCGGTCCACCCCACGCAGGTTCACGGCCACCCGGGCGACGCCCGCGACCCGCTCGACGGGACGTTCCAGCGACTGCACCCCCCGCACGTGCACGGTGCGCCCACCCACCACCAGCTCGTCGCCCACCGCGAGCGTCCCGGCCGCCAGGGTCCCCGTGACGACGGTCCCGGCGCCCGTCACCGAGAAGCTGCGGTCGACCCAGAAGCGCACGGGCGCCGTCGGGTCCGGGGCGGGCACGGTGGACAGCACCGACGCCAGCGCGGTCCGCACGGCGTCCAGCCCCTCACCCGTGAGGACGCTGCACGCCACCGCGGGGACGTCGCCGAGGCTGGTGCGGCGCAGTTCCGCCAGCGCCGCCCGCCGGGTCGGCGCCGGGTCGGCGAGGTCGGCGCGCGTCACGACGAGCAGCCCGTGCCGGACGTCGAGGGCGTCCAGGGCCGCGAGGTGCTCGGCGGACTGCGGCATCCAGCCGCCGTCGGCGGCGACGACGAACACCACCACGGGGACCGGTCCGACCCCGGCCAGCATCGTCGGGACGAACCGCTCGTGCCCGGGCACGTCGACGAACGCGACGGTCCCCGCACCCGGCACGTCGGTCCACGCGTAGCCCAGGTCGATCGTCAGCCCCCGGCGCTTCTCCTCCTCGTACCGGTCGGGGTCGCGGCCGGTGAGGGCACGCACGAGCGAGGACTTGCCGTGGTCGACGTGCCCCGCCGTCGCCACGACGCTCGTGCGGACGTCGACCCGGCTCACCGGCCCGCTCCGCGCACCGCCGCGACGAGGAGGCCGTCGGCGTCGGCGGGCACGGTCCGCAGGTCCAGCAGCAAGCGGCCGCCCTCGACGCGCCCGGCGACCGAGGGGTCCCCGGTCCGCAGCGGGACGGCGAGGTCGGGAGGCAGCGAGACCACCCAGGAGTCCAGTTCCACCCCGGGCGCACCGCCACCGCCGACGACCGCTGCGGACGGTTCCACACCGACGTCGATCCCGCTGCCCCGCAACGCCTCCGCCACCGCGGTGCACCGCTCGCGCAACACCGCCGGGTCGGCGTGGACGGCGTCGCGGGTGGGGTTGGGCGCCGCGCGCAGGGTCGCCTCGAGGGCGGCGAGGGTGAGCTTGTCCACCCGCAGCGCGCGGGCCAGCGGGTGGCGCCGCAACCGCTCCACGAGCCCGGCCTGCCCCAGCAGCAGCCCCGCCTGGGGTCCGCCGAGCAGCTTGTCGCCCGACGCGGTCACGAGGTCGGCGCCGGCCGCCAGGACCGTCGCGGCGTCCGGTTCGGCCGGCAGCGCCGGGTCCGGGGCGAGCAGCCCCGAGCCGATGTCGACCACGACGGGCACGCCCAGCCCCGCCAACTCCCCGGCCAGCTCCCCGGCCTGCACCCCGGCGGTGAAACCGGTGACGACGAAGTTCGAGGGGTGGACCTTGAGGACGAACCCGGTCCGCTCCGACAGGGCCGCGCGGTAGTCCGCGAGCGAGGTGCGGTTGGTGGTGCCGACCTCCCGCAGCCGCGCGCCGGTGGACTCCAGCAGGTCCGGCAACCGGAACCCGTCGCCGATCTCGACGAGCTCACCGCGGCTGACGACGATCTCCTTCCCGGCCGCCAGGGCGGTGGCGACGAGGACGAGGGCCGCGGCGCCGTTGTTGACGACGTGCACGTCACCCGCGGCCGGGACGGCCGCCCGCAGCGCCGCCACCGTCCCTCGCCCGCGGCGGGCCCGGCGACCGGTCACCAGGTCCATCTCGACGTCCGTGGCCCCCGCGGCGGTGACGACGGCCTCCACGGCGGCGACCGACAGCTGCGCCCGGCCGAGGTTGGTGTGCAGGACCGCGCCGGTGGCGTTGAGGACCCGCCGCAGCGTGGTGCCCGCGGGCGGCAGGGCGGTCAGCACCGCCTCGACGAGGTCCCCGGCGGCCAGTTCCCCGGCGCGCACCCGGGCCTGAGCCCGGCGGACGGCGTCCTTGACGACGTCGCGCCCGCGCTCGGCGACGGCGGCCGCCACCCGCGGGTCGGTCAGCACCGCGTCCGTGCGCGGCACGCTGCGTCGGGGGTCCTGCGGCTCCGCGGGGTGCACACGCGCAACCTACGCGACGGGTGCGCGAGGGGCGTGCGTGGCGGAGGCGGATGGGAATCGAACCCACCTGACCGAGGTGCTCGGTCACGTCGGTGTTGAAGACCGCGGGGGCCACCAGGCACCCGTACGCCTCCACGCACGCGGGACCACCCTACGGTGGGGCCCATGAGCTCGCCGCAGAGACTGACGCAGTACGCCCACGGCGGAGGGTGCGCGTGCAAGATCCCGCCCGGGGAGCTCGAGGAGATGGTGGCCGGTCTGGCCCCGCCCCCCTCCGCGGACCTCCTGATCGGCGTGGGCGACGACGCGGCCGTGGTGCGCATCGAGGGTGGACGTGCCGTCATCGTCACCGCGGACTTCTTCACCCCCGTCGTCGACGACGCGTACACCTTCGGCCGGATCGCGGCGACGAACGCGCTGTCGGACGTCTACGCCATGGGCGGGACGCCGCTGGTGGCGGTGAACCTGCTGGGCTGGCCCCGCGACGTCCTGCCCGCCGAGCTGGCCCGGGAGGTGCTGCGCGGGGGCGCCGACGCGGCCGCGGCGGCGGGCTGCCACCTGGGCGGCGGGCACAGCATCGACGACCCCGAACCCAAGTACGGGATGGCGGTCACCGGGATCGGCGACCCGGACCGGTTGCTGCGCGGGGACGCGGCGCGGGCGGGGTCGCCGCTGACGTTGACCAAACCCCTGGGTCTCGGTGTCCTCAACAACCGGCACAAGGCGACCGGCGAGGTGTTCCAGGAGGCGATCGCCGTCATGACGACGCTCAACCGGGACGCCGCCGCCGCGGCGCTGGCCGCCGGGGTCCGCTGCGCGACGGACGTCACGGGGTTCGGCCTGCTGGGCCACCTGCACGAGGTGGCCCGCGCCAGCGGCGTCACGGCCGTCGTCGACGCGGCTGCGGTGCCCTACGTCGAGGGGGCGCGCCGGTCGCTGGCCGACGGGTTCGTGCCCGGCGGCAGCCGCCGGAACCTCGACTGGGTGCGACCCCACCTGGACGCCGGGTCCGCCGGTGAGGACGAACTCGTCCTGCTCGCCGACGCGCAGACCTCCGGCGGGCTGCTCGTCGCCGGTGAGGTCCCGGGCTACCCCGTCGTCGGGGAACTCGTCCCCCGGCGCGGGGACACGACGCTGGTGGTCCGCTGAGGTCTCAGTCGGCCGACCGGCCGCGCAGGTGGAGGAACCAGTAGAGGACCCCGACGAAGAACCCGCCGCCCACGACGTTGCCCAGACCGGCGAACACCCAGTTGTTCACGACGTGGCCCCAGCCGATGCCGGGCACCCCGGCCCAGTGGGCGGCGGGCAGGAAGAACATGTTGGCGACGACGTGGTCGAAACCCAGTGCGACGAACGCGGTGATGGGGAAGAAGATGGCCAGGATCTTCCCCGCGACGTCCTCGGCGGCCATCGCCATCCAGACGCCCAGGCAGACGAGCCAGTTGCACCCGATGGCCCGCAGGAAGATCGTCAGGTCCGTCTCGGTGACGGCCTTGCCGGTGGCGATGGCGGCGATGCGCGCGTACGAGGCCGTTCCCTCCGCGCCGATGACGCCCGTCTGCACGGCGAGGACGTAGGCGACGAACAGGGCCCCCAGCAGGTTCGCGACGAGGACGACGCCCCAGTTCAGCGCGAGCCGCCCGATCGTGACCTTGCGGCCCAGGACGGCCATGGGGACCAGCGCCATGTTCCCCGTGAGCAGTTCCGAACCCGCGATGATGACGAGCACCAGGCCCAGGCTGAACACCGCCCCGGTCAGCAGGGTGACGACCCCGCCCCACAGCTGCGGGTTCAACCCGGCCGTCACGTCGACGGCCAGCAGGCCCGCGAACGCGATGTAGGCGCCGGCCAGGAAACCCCCGACGACCATCTTGGCGATCGGCAGGTGCGCCTTCTTCTCACCGCTCGCGAGCGCGGCGACGGCGATCTGCTCCGGTGTCTTGAACGCCATGCGGTTGACTCCTCGTGGTTCAGGAGGCGCGCTGGCGTGCCTCCAGACGTTCCCGTTGCGGGACGACGACGTACTTCGGGTCCTTCGTCGAGACGACTCCCGCCTCGAACACGGCCATGCGGGTGAGGAACGAACCGGTGAGCAGGCTCGCCCCCGACAGGGCCGAGACCACCCGGGCCGCGCGCCGGGGCAGGAACCGGGCGGCGATGCCGCCGGCGGCTCCGGCTACGGTGAGCGTGCGGGCGGCTGTGAGGAACCGGCCCGGCCGACCGAGGTGGAAGGGTTCGCTGACGAGCCCGTGCGCGGTCTCCATCCGGTGCGCGGCAGCGAGTTCCACGGTGGCACCGATCGCCGCGAGCCGCGCGGCGGAACCGGTCTGCGACACCGGCGCGAGCAGCAGGGCCGCCCCGGAGCCGGCGGCCAGAGCGCTGCCGCCGAAGACGAACGGCAGTTCCCGGTAGGGCTCGTGCCAGCTCGGGACGGCCGTGTCGGCGAACAGGACGGCCGTGTAGGTGGCCAGCAGCGGACCGGTGACGGCCGCTCCCACCCCCGCGAGGGACCCCGCCGGACCGGCGACGCGGCGGAGCAGGCCCAGGGCGCCGCGCTCGGGCAGCAGCGCACCGAGTTCGGCGACCGCGGCCGCCCCGGACAACGGGCCGAACACGGACAGGATGTACGTGCCGACCGACATCGGTGACGTCACCTTGGCGACGCGGAGCATGTTGTAGAAGCGCTCGGGCCGGCCGAGGTCGGCGATGAGGAAGTACGCGCTCGCCCCGACCGCCGTCAGGGAGGTGGTGCGCAGGGCCCGGCGCGCGAAGACGTCCCCGTGCGCGTCGGCGACGGCCGCGAGCAGGGAGCTACCGGCCGCCAACCCTCCCGAGAACAGGTAGTAGGCGATCTCGTGCGTCCACACCGGCGGTTTGAGGACGGCGCGGCCGTAGTACGAGCGGAACTCCGCGTCCGGGACGACGGCGTTCACGTCACCGCGCCGGCGCCTCCTGCCGTCCTTGTTCCCCCCCGTGCGCGAACCCATGCCCGCGTCCCACATGCGGGCGGCCTGCCCCCCGATCGGGTCGGTGCCGGGAACGTGCTCGAACCCCGGTTGCCCGGGCTGGTGCGGGGTCTGCTGGGACGGTTCCGGACTCACGAGCGCCGTCCCAGCGCCGCGGCGACGGTGCCGAGCAGCATGAACCCGGCGGCCGCCGCCATGTGCTTGTACATCGAGGGCAGGTCGCGCGTGGTGACGACCGGGTCCGGGGGCAGGCCGTAGACCTCCGGCTCGTCCAGGAGCAGGAAGAACGCCCCGTCCCCGCCGACGCCGTCCTCGGGGTCCTCCCCGTAGAGGCGGGCCTCGGTGACGCCGACGTCGTGCAGCTGCTGCCGGCGGCGTTCGGCGCGTTCGCGCAGCTCGTCGAGGTCCCCGAACTGGATGGACTCCGTGGGGCACGCCTTGGCGCAGGCGGGGGTCTCGTCCTGCCCGAGCCGGTCGTAGCACAGCGTGCACTTCCAGGCCCGGCCGTCGTCCTCGCGCTTGTCGATGACCCCGTAGGGGCAGGCCGAGACGCAGTACCCGCAGCCGTTGCAGACGTCCTGCTGCACGACGACGGTGCCGAACTCGGTGCGGAACAGCGCACCGGTGGGGCAGACGTCGAGGCAGGCGGCGTGCGTGCAGTGCTTGCAGACGTTGGACATCATCAGCCAGCGCACGTCCTGCCGGCCCTCGCGGTCCGGCAGCGGGGCCGGGGCCAGCATCCCGGGCATGCCGAGGAACTGCCCCCCGGTCTGCCCCTCGGTCTGCTCCCCGGACCGTGCCGAGGGAGCAGCGGGCGATCCACCCCCGCAGCCCCCGCCGCACCCGCCGCCGGTGTTCTCGTGGGCCCGCTCGGCCACCGGGTGCCCCCCGGGGACCCCGGTGCCGAGGCGGGCGGCCTCGGCGAAGGCGTCGAAACCGGCCGCCGGGGCGTCCTGCTGCAGGTGCTGCGAGGTGCCGCCGGTGGCCGCACCCGCGAACGGGGCGGTCTTGTTCCCCACGGGCCGGGACTGCTCGACGAACGCGACCGCCCGCCAGGAGTCGGCCCCCAGACCGCCGGTGTTGTCGTACGACATCCCCAGCAGGTCGATGCCGTCCTCGGGCACCGCGTTCCACTCCTTGCAGGCCACCTCGCACGCCTTGCAGCCGATGCACACGGAGGTGTCGGTGAAGAACCCCTTGCGCGGCGGGGGGTCGGCGTAGCCGGCGTCGCGGGCGGGGTCGTCCAGCCGTCCGTACAGGCTGGCGGTCAGGTCGGGCAGCGCCGCCATCACTCGTCTCCGGTGTCGTGGGGGGCGGGGGGCCGCCGCAGGTCGGGGTGGGGGTCCAGGACGTCCGGGTCCACGCCGTGCTGCTGGGCGTCACCGGGCCGGGACCGGGTGTCGTGCCGCACCCCGAGGACCTTCGGGATCTGCTCGGGGTCGTGCCCGGCGCCGACGTCGGTCGCCCCGTCCTGGGCGAGTTCGGCCCGGTCGCGACCGCCGGCGTGCAGGAGGTCGCTGGTGACGGCCACCGATCCCGACGCCATCGTGACCCCGCCGCGGACCCGGTACTCGTCGATGAGGTCGAGCACCTCGCGACCGCGCGGGCGGCGACCGGGCAGCACGTCGCACGTGCCGGCCTTGAACTCCTGGATGTGCACGTTGGGGTCCAGGGTCAGGTGCGCCAGGTCGTTGACCACGTCACCCGTCGTCAGCCCACCGGAACCCCAGTGGTAGGGGAGCCACACCTGGTGCACCTCGGTGCCCTGCACCTTCAGCGGCGCCAGCCGGTCGGTGACCAGGACCCTGGCCTCGACCACCGCGCGAGCGGTGACGACGTGGGCCCAGCCGAGGTGCTCCAGACCGCGCACCCGCGCCAGTTCCGGCGAGACCTCCATGAACAGCGCGGGCTGCAGCTCCGCCAGGTAGGGCAGGAACCGGCTCATCCCACCGGCCGTGTGGTGCTCGGTCAGCCGCGAGGTGAACCACACGAACGGGAACACCTCGCTGCCGTTCTCCGGCGGCGAGGGGTGCACCTCGTTGAGGTGGTTGGTGTAGATCTCCCGCGCCGGGTTCGCCTGCTGGGTGTAGACGGCGTTGCGGAACGGGGACTCGGCCGGTTCGTAGTGCGACGGCATCGGACCGTCCACGACCCCCTTGGGCGCGTAGAGCCAGCCCTTGCCGTCGCTCTGCATGACGAACGGGTCGTCACCGGCGATGGCCTCCACCCCGGTCGCCCCCTCGGGCGGCCGGTACGACGGCGGTTTGGTGGCCTCGAAGTCGGCGATGTCGTCACCGACCCAGCGCTGGGCGTCCTCGTCCCACCACACCAGCGCCTTGCGCTCGCTCCACGGCTTGCCGTCCGGGTCGGCCGAGGCGCGGTTGTAGAGCACCCGCCGGTTCATCGGCCACGCCCAGCCCCACTCGGGGGCGTGCAGGGACTGCTCGCGGCCGGGTTTGCGCCGCGCGGCCTGGTTGACCCCGTCGGCGTACACGCCCGAGTAGATCCAGCACCCGCTGGAGGTGGACCCGTCGGGCTTCAGCCCGGTGTACCCGGACAGCAGCTCCCCGGACCCGTCGTACCCGTTGATCTCGCGCAGGACCGCGTCGGAGTCCGGTTCCTGCTCTTGCCCGTGGACCGGGTAGTCCCAGGCGAGCTGGAGCAGGAGCTGGTCGCGCGGGTCGGTGGACTCGGCCAGCTTCTCGCGCATGCGCCGGCCCAGGTGGTAGAAGAACCACAGCTCGCTCGTGGCGTCGCCCGGCGGGTTGACCGCCTTCTCGCGCCACTGCAGCAACCGCTGGGTCTGGGTGAACGTGCCCTCCTTCTCCACGTGGGAGGCGGCGGGCAGGAAGAACACCTCGGTGCGGCACTCCTCCGGCACGATCTCGCCGGTCTCGACCTCGGGGGCGTCCTTCCAGAACGTGGCGCTCTCGATCATCACGAGGTCGCGCACGACCATCCAGTCCAGGTTCGCCATGCCGAGGCGCTGGGCGCGCCCGTTCGCGGACCCGACGGCGGGGTTCTGCCCGAGCAGGAAGTACCCGAAGATCTTCCCGCCCTCGATCATGTCCATGACCTGGCTGTAGGTGCCGTGGTCGCCGTTGATGCGGGGCAGCTCGTCGAACAGGTAGTCGTTCTCGGCCGTCGCGTTCTCGCCGAAGTAGGCCTTGAGCAGGCTGACGGTGTAGGCGTCGGCGTTGGCCCAGAACCCCTTCTGGTTCTGGCCCTTGATGGCGTCGACGTAACCCCGCAAGTCGGCGTGCCGCTCGGCGTGCGGCATCTGCAGGTACCCGGGCAACAGGTTGTACAGCGTGGGGATGTCCGTGGACCCCTGGATCGAGGCGTGCCCGCGCAGGGCCATGACCCCGCCTCCGGGACGGCCCATGTTGCCCAGGAGCAGCTGCAGGATCGCCCCGGTGCGGATGTACTGCACCCCGGTGCCGCGCTGGGTCCAGCCCACGCTGTAGACCAGCGCACCGGTCTTGTCCCGGCCGGAGTTGGAGATCCACGCCTCGGCGAGCTCGTCGAACAGGTCCTCCGGGATGCCGCAGACGTCGGCGACCATCTCGGGGGTGTACCGGGCGAAGTGCCGCTTGAGGACCTGGTACACGCACCGCGGGTCCTGCAGCGTCTCGTCGCGCTGGATCCTGCGGTGCTCCACCGGGGCACCACCGGACCCCATCGACTGCCCGGTCTCGACGTCGGAGGACTCGGCGGACTCCTCCTCCTCGTCACCGCCGCTCTCGCCGCCCGCGTACTGCCAGGACTTCGTGTCGTACGAGCGCGTCTCGTGGTCGAAGCCGGAGAACAGGCCGTCGAGCTCCTCGGTGTCCTGGAAGTCCTCGCTGACCAGGTGCGAGGCGTTGGTGTAGGCCACCACGTACTCGCGGAAGTCCCGCTCCTGGGTCAGGACGCGGTTGATGATCGCCCCGAGCAGGACGATGTCCGTCCCGGTGCGGATCGGGACGTAGGTGTCCGCGAGCGCACTGGTGCGCGTGAAGCGGGGGTCGACGTGGAAGACCTTGGCGCCGCGCGCCTTGGCCTCCATCACCCACTGGAACCCGACGGGATGGCACTCGGCCATGTTCGAGCCCTCGATGACGATGACGTCGGCGTTGCTCAGGTCCTGCAGGTCACCGGTGGCTCCACCACGACCGAACGAGGCACCCAGACCGGGCACCGTGGCGGAGTGTCAAATGCGGGCCTGGTTCTCGACCTGGATCGCGCCCATGGCCGTGAACAGCTTCTTGATGAGGTAGTTCTCCTCGTTGTCCAGCGTCGCGCCGCCGAGGCTGGCGATCCCCATCGTGCGGTTGAGGCGCCGGCCGTGCTCGTCCTCGTCCTGCCAGCCGCGCCGGCGGGCCTCGATGACCCGGTCGGTGATCATGTCCATCGCGGTGTCGAGGTCGAGGTCGGTCCACTCCGTCGCGTAGGGCGCGCGGTAGCGGATCGTCGTGGCGCGCGAGTCGCCGTTGACCAGCTGCTCGCTGGCCGAGCCCTTCGGGCACAGCCGCCCGCGCGAGTGCGGCGAGTCCGGGTCGCCCTCGATCTGGACGACCTTCTCGTCCTTGACGTAGACGCGCTGGCCGCAGCCGACCGCGCAGTAGGGGCAGACCGACCTGGCGACGCGGTCGGCCGTGGCGGTGCGCGGCGTCAGGGACTTCGAGCGCGCCGACTGGGTCGCGGCACCGCGGCCCAGCGGGTCGTCGCCCGTCAGCTGCCGGTAGACCGGCCACCCCTCCAGGAACGTCTTGATGCCCACGTCCCGGAACATACCCCCGGACCGGCTCCGCGTGCGCCCCCGACCCGCCCGTACCAGGATCGTTCCCGTGACTGTTCCCACGATCATGCTCAACGACGGCCGCGAGATCCCCCAGCTCGGCTTCGGGGTCTTCCAGATCCCGCCGGAGGAGACGGCCGCCGCCGTGCGGACCGCCCTGGAGGTCGGCTACCGGCACCTGGACACGGCCCAGATGTACGGCAACGAGGCCGAGACGCTGCAGGGCGTCCTGGACTCCGGTGTGCCCCGCGAGGACGTCTGGATCACCAGCAAGCTGAACAACGGCGCCCACGAGCCGGACGCCGCCCGCGCCGCGATCGACTCCTCCGTCGACAAGCTCGGCGGGCCCGTCGACCTGTACCTCATCCACTGGCCGCTGCCGACCCTGTACGGCGGCGACTTCGTCTCGACGTGGAAGGTGCT
This sequence comes from Kineococcus mangrovi, assembly GCF_041320705.1. Taxonomy (NCBI): domain Bacteria; kingdom Bacillati; phylum Actinomycetota; class Actinomycetes; order Kineosporiales; family Kineosporiaceae; genus Kineococcus; species Kineococcus mangrovi. Next base: position 140,420 of record NZ_JBGGTQ010000007.1, on the reverse strand, counting down.
GGAGGAGGCGCACGCCGACGGCCGGCTGCGCTCCATCGGCGTCTCGAACTTCCAGGTCCACCACCTCAACCGGCTGCTGCAGGAGACGACCGTGGTGCCGGCGGTGAACCAGATCGAGGTGCACCCCTACTTCGGCAACGAGGCGGTGCGCACCTTCTGCGGCGAGCACCAGATCGGCGTCGAGGCCTGGTCGCCGATCGCCCAGGGCAAGGTGCTGGACGACCCCACCATCACGGACGTGGCGAAGCGGCTGGGGAAGTCCCCGGCCCAGGTCGTCCTGCGCTGGCACGTCGAGCGCGGCGACATCGTCTTCCCAAAGTCGGTGACGCGCTCGCGCGTGGAGGAGAACTTCGACCTCTTCGACGTGGAGCTCACCGAGGAGGACCTCGCCCTCATCACCGCCCTGGACCAGGGGGACTCCGGCCGCATCGGGGGCCACCCCGACACCTTGGACTTCGTCCCCTCCTGAGCCCCTCGTAGGGTCGGGGCCGTGACCTCCCCCGCCCTGCCCGGACGCCGCCGCACTCCCTCGAGCGCGGCGGCGTTCGCCGTCTGCGCCCTGCTGCTGACCGTCGGTCTGCTCCTGTGGTCGAAGTGGCTGCCCTACACCGCGAAGGTGGACCAGCTGTCGGGCACGCGCGCCTGGTCCGGGACGTCGGTGCTGTCGGGCGCCGGCATCGAGGCGGGGTCCGGGCCGAGTCTGGCGGCCGGCTGGGAGTTCACGAAGGTGTACGCCCTGGCGGTCTGGAAGGCCCTCGTGGCCGGGCTGCTCATCGCCGCCGCCGTGCAGACCCTCGTGCCGCGCCGGTGGCTGACCGCGGTGCTGCGTCGGCGCTCGGGCCCCTCCAGCGCGCTCGTCGGCGGTCTGCTGTCGACACCGTCGATGATGTGCACCTGCTGCACCGCGCCCGTGGCCACGGCGCTGCGGCGCAGCGGGGCCCCCACGGCCGGGGTCGTGGCGTACTGGCTGGGCAACCCGCTGCTCAACCCGGCCGTCCTCGTCTTCCTCGTGCTCGTGGCGCCCTGGCAGTGGGCCGCCACGCGCCTGGTCGTCGGGCTGCTGCTCGTCGTCGGCGGCAGCGCGCTGGTGGCCCGGCTCGCCGGGGAGCGGGTGCCCGCCGCCGCCGTCGAGGAGGTCGCCGGCCAGCACGAGGGGGGACCGCGCCGGTTCCTGCCCGTCCTGGCCCGGATGAGCGCCTACCTGGTGCCGGAGTACCTGGTCGTCGTGTTCACCGTCGGCACCTTCGCGGGGTGGCTGTTCCCCCTGGGGGAGTCGGCGCGGTCGTGGGGCGTGCTGGGCGTGCTCGTCGCCGTGGGCCTGGGGGCGCTGCTCGTCGTCCCGACCGCCGGGGAGGTCCCGCTGGCCCAGGGGCTGGCGGCGGCGGGGTTCGGACCCGCGGTCGTGGGCGCGCTGCTCATCGCCCTGCCGGCCGTCAGCCTGCCGTCGGCCGTCATGGTCGTGGGCGCCCTGGGCCGGCGCGTCGTGGGCTGGACGCTGCTCGTCGTGGGCGCGGGCAGCCTCCTGAGCGCGGCGGTGCTCCCCCTGCTGTGACCCCCGGGGCCGGCCGGCGGGCGCCGGCAGCGCACCCGTGCGCCCTCGACCCCGCCCGACCCGCTACTGCGCCAGCAGGTCCTCGTGCGGGACGACGGCGCTGGACACCGGCTGCGGCACGACCCCGGCGGCCGTGAACCAGCCCCGCGCCCACGCGGCGAGCAGCGGTGAGGGGCCCAGGCGCCACGGCGTCGCCGCGCGCTGCACCGACCAGCCGGCGGCCGTGAACGCCTCGGCGACGACACCGGCCGCGTCGGGGCCGAGACCGTGGGCGCGCTGGTCGGCGTCGAACCCCTCGGCCGCGCCCGGCACCGCCGGTTCGGTCGTGGCCCCACCGCGGACGGTGAGGACGAACAGGACCGCCGGCCGCGGGTCGAGCGCCGAGAGCACCTCGACGAGTCCCGCCGCCACGGGTGCGGGCAGCACGTCGAGCAGGGCCGAGCCGACGACGACGTCCGCGCCGGACAGCACGTCCCGCAGCGCGTCCCGGTCGGCGAGGTCGGCGCGCGCGGTCCGCACCGACGCCGCGGCGGGCACGGGGCTCGCCAGGGCCCGCGCGAGCAGGTCCTCGTCGTGGTCGACGAGCACCCAGTCCTGCACCGCCCCCACGCCCAGCTCGCGCAACCGTGGTGCGAGGTGGCGCAGCGTGGAGCCCGACCCCGCCCCGAGGTCGACGACGCGCACCCGGTCGCGCCCGGTCAGCCGGGCCGCGAGCAGCTCCTCCAGCCGCCGGGAGCGGGTGGCGTGGTCCACCGGTTCGCGCAGGGCCAGCCAGTCGGGGTCGAAGTTCTCCAGCTCGCTCACGACGTCTCCCTCACGATCCGCGCGGTCTCCTCCCACGTCGGCAGTTCCCGGTCCGCGGCCGCCCGGCGCGCGCTGCGCCGCAGGTCGGCGGAGGCGGCCCACCGCACCAGCGCCGCGCACACCGCGTCCACGTCCGGTTCGACGACGATCCCGGCCCCGCCGAGGAGGTCGGGCAGCTCACCGCGGTCGGCGACGAGGGAGGGCACCGCGCGGGCCAGCCCCTCCGCGACCGCCATGCCGTACGGCTCGGCCTGCGAGAGCAGGACGTGCAGGTCGGCCCGGTCCCACTCGGCTTGCAGCGCAGCCGGGTCCAGGGGGCCCAGGAGCGAGGTGCCCGGCAGCGCGAACCCCTCGGCGACGGTCCCGGCGCACCGCAGGGTCCACGGGCCGCCGAGCCGGGCGACGGCCTCGGCGGCGATCCGCTGCCCCTTGCGGGGACCGACCGTCCCGACCGACAGCAACCGGTGCGCACCGCGCGCGGTGGAGGGCCGGGCCGGGGCGGTGCCGGGTTCGGCGACGACGGCCTGCACGCCGGAGACCTCCTGCACCCGCCGGGCGGCGCTGCGGCTGGGCACCACGACGGCGTCGACGAGGCGCAGGGACCGCACCTCCTGCTCCAGCACGGGTTCGACGGGCACGTCGTCCGCCCGCAGCAGGTGGACGAGCAGCACGAGCCGGACCCGGCCCGCGTGCGCGGCCAGGACGTCCGGGCGCGCGGAGGCCACCAGGCCGTCGAGCAGGACGGTGGCCCCGTCGGGGACCTGCGCGAGCGAACGCTCCAGCGACCCCGCCGAGGACCCCACGACCAGGTGCCGCGCCACGGCGCGCGCGAGGAGTTCGGCGTCGTAGCGGTTGCCGCCCGTGGGCGCCGACAGGTCCGGCGCCAGGAGGAACCTCACACCACCTTCTCGTAGGCCGCCCACGCCACGTCGGACTCCCGCAGCAGCACCGAGATGCCGGCGAGCCCGGCGGCGGCCGGGCCGAGGACGAGCGCGAGCCGGTCGGCGATCCAGCGGCAGAGGAACTCCGTCGTGGTGTTGTGCCCGGAGAACTCCTCGACGTCGTCGAGGTTGCGGTACTCCAGCTGCGAGAGCACCCCGCGCAGCACCTGCGAGGCGACTCCGATGTCGACGACGAGGCCGTCGGGGTCGAGCTCGGCGCGGCGGAACGTCGCCTCCACGACGAAGGTCGCCCCGTGCAGCTGCTGGGCGGGGCCGAAGACCTCGCCGGTGAAGCTGTGGGCCACCATGAACCGGTCGCGGACCGTCAACGAGAACACGCAGGACTCCTCAGTGGCTGGACTCGGTGGCTGGACTCGGTGGCCGGGCTCGGTGGCCGGGCTCAGTAGCTGAACCGGTGGCACAGGGCGTCCCCGCCCACGGCGGCGATCCCGGGCAGGACCTCGGCGGCGCGCCCGAACGGGGTGACCCCGTCGAGCAGGGCGTCGAACCGCTCGTCGCACAGCAGGTCCAGCGCGAGGGCGAGCCGGCGCCGGGTCGTCCACCGCGGCGCCCGCGCGGGGGGCACGCGCCCGACCTGCGAGGCGCGGATCGTCAGCCGCCGGGAGTGGAAACCCTCCCCCAGGCCGACCTCGACGCTGCGGTCGCCGTACCAGCTCAGCTCGGCGAGCAACCCCTCGTCGCCGAGCAGCTGCAGACCGGTCGTGAGCCCGGGGCCGGTGCCGCTGGTGTGCAGGACGACGTCGCGCTCGCGGCGGGCGTCGTCGGGGGCGACGAGCCGGAACCCCAGCCGCTCGGCGGTCCCGGCGCGGTCGGTGCGGACGTCGACGGCCTCGACGTCGGTGCCGGGGACCCGCACCGCGAGCGCCGCCACCAGCAGCCCGAGAACCCCGGCACCCACGACGCTGACGCGGTCGCCGATGCCGAGACCGGCGTCCCAGACCCCGTTGACGGCGGTCTCGAGCATCCCGGCCAGCACGGCCCGGCCGGGCGGGACGGCGGCGGGCACCGGCAGCACGGCCGAGGCCGGCACGACGTACCGGTCCTGGTGCGGGTGCAGGCAGAACACCCTGCGCCCCACCAGGTCCAGCGCGCGTGGACCGGCCTGCTCGACGGTGCCGACCGACAGGTAGCCGTACTTGACGGGGAAGGGGAACTCCCCGGACTGGAACGGGGCGCGCATCGTGTCGTGCTGGCTGGGCGGGACCGCTCCGGCCAGCACGAGCGCCTCGGTGCCGCGGCTGACGGCGGAGAACTCCGTGCGGATCTCCACGTCGGCCGTGCCGATGACGGGCAGGAGCTCGTCGCGGAGCTCGGCCCGCCCCGGGCCGGTGGCCCACAGCGCCGTCGCCACGCTCACGCCGCGTCCCCCGGTCGCGGGGCGAGGAACTCCCGGACGGCCGACTCCCACCCCTGCGGGTCCACGTTCCACTCCTTCGTGTGCCGCGCGGTGCTGCTGGCGACGTAGGTGATGAGGTCCGGGCGCGCCTGCGCCAGCCGCTGGGAGGGTCCGGAGGGGACGTAGTCGTCGGCGTCGGAGTGCAGCAGCAGCACGGGCAGCGCCAGCTCCTCGGCCCGGCGCACCCAGTCCATGGCCCGCAGGTCCACCGGCCCGGCGAGACCGACCAGCCGGCGTCCGACCGGGTGCCCCAGGAGCTGCAGGCCCAAGCGCCCCAGCCGCACGGGGACCCCCGCCTGCCGGGCCTGGTGGTCCAGGACGTCGAACCAGTCGACGACGGGTCCGTCCAGGACGAGGGCGGCCACGTGCCCGGCCAGGGCCGAGCGGGCCACGAGCTGCAGGACGATCGCCCCGCCCATCGACCAGCCGACGAGCAGCAGCCGGCGCGCACCCCGGTCCAGGGCGTACCGGGCGACCGCCTCCACGTCGCGCCACTCGGTGTCCCCCAGCCCGTACAGGCCGGGTTCGGCCTCCGGCGCGTCGGCGTCGTTGCGGTAGGCCGGCACGAGGCACGGCAGGCCCAGGTCGTGCAGGACGGGCACCGCGCGCAACGCCTCCTCGCGCGTCGCGCCGCGACCGTGGACGAGCACGGCCCACGTGTGCGAGGCCCCCTCGGCCGGGCCGGGCACCGACCAGCAGGGCAGCGCACCGACCTCGCTGGGGACGAGGACGTCCTCGTGCGCCAGCCCGAGCGCCGCCGTCGGGTCGCCCGCGAAGTAGTACTGGTTCCAGCGGCCGGCGCCGGGGGCGGGCACCCCGGAGTCGACGGCCAGCAGCTCGCGCGTGACGCGGTCCTCGTCCGCTCCCAGGACGTCGCCCACGCGGAAGTGCCCGCGGCCGCCGTCGGTCCACACCCCGTACCGGCCGGGCACGACCGTGTCGGCGGTGGCCGACAGCACGACGCGGCGCGGGCCGACCTGCAGCACGTCCAAGTCGTCCGGCTTGTGCCGGCGCGGGGTCACGACGGCCCGCGCGAAGGTCACCGCGGTCGCGGTGAGGGCGGCCCCCGTCACGGTCGCGGCCGCCGCCGTCGCCACGGCCCCGACCGCGGCGGTCCGGCGCCCGTTCACCGGCCCGCCCGCAGGACCAGGCCGATCAACGGCACCTGCAGCGGGAGGCGGACGGTCGTCACGACGCGGGCCCGGCGAGAACCGGAGCGCCACGCGTCCACGGCCATCGTCACGTTGGCTGGCCACACCGCGACGAGGAAGGCGGCGGCCGCCCGGGACGTCGCGCACCGGGTGGCGGGGACCGCGAACCCCACCGCGAGCGCCAGCTCGGCCACGCCAGAACCGTGCGTCCAGGCCCGCGCGGGGCCCGGCAGCACCCGCGGGACGATCGCGTCGAAACCCCGGGGGCGCGCGAAGTGCGCGACCCCGGCGACGGTGAAGAGCGCCGCGGGGGCCACCCAGCGCGGCACCGCACGACTGCTCCGCCCGGCGATCACGCTCCGATCCTGCCGGACACCGGGCTGCCGGGCGCACCCGCCCCCGTTAGGGTCGCGGACGTGCCTGCGCAGAACGTCTCCCCGAACGCCTCGCCGTGGACCGTCGTCGTGCTCACCGAGGAGGCGTTCGGCGACGTCGACGCGCGCAACGTCGCCCAGCTGCACGCCGCCGAGCGCGCCGAGGGGCAGGACGTGCGCCACCTCGTGCTCGTCCCGGCCGACACCCGGCGCAGCCTGCTCGCCGACGTCGTCGACAAGGTCAGCCTCGGGGAGCTCAAGGAGGCCCTGGCCGACCTGCGCGGGGACCGGCCGGGCGCGCACGAGCTCCGCGCCGACGCCGAGACCGCGCTGCGGGCCACGGTCGAGGCGTTGCGCGCCGAGGGGCTCACCGTCGAGGGCCGCACCACCGGGGACGACCCGCTGCCGGAGGTCCGGACCGCGCTGGCGCAGGAGCCGGACGCGCGCGAGCTGGTCGTCGTCACCCGCCCGCGGGCGGTCGAGGACACGTTCCGCACCGACTGGGCCTCCCAGGCCCGCGACACCCTCGGCGTCCCCGTGCTGCACGTGTACGCGGGCACCACCCGGCTGGGCTGACGGAACAGCCGACCCGCCGCGGGGGTTGAGGGGGACATGACTGCGCACACCCCCGAGACCAGCGGCAAGACCTACAGCGTGACCAGGACGGACGAGCAGTGGCGCGCGCAGCTGGACCCGCAGGAGTACCACGTGCTGCGCCAGGCCGGGACGGAGCGCCCGTTCACCGGCGAGTACGAGGACACCACGACCGAGGGCGTCTACGCCTGCCGCGCCTGCGGGGCCGAACTGTTCACCAGCTCCGAGAAGTTCTCCTCGCACTGCGGGTGGCCGTCGTTCTTCGACCCGAAGGACTCCGACGCCGTGGAGCTGCTGGAGGACCGCTCCCTCGGCATGCGCCGCGTCGAGGTCCGGTGCGCCACCTGCGGTTCGCACCTGGGTCACGTGTTCGAGGGCGAGGGGTACCCCACGCCCACCGACCAGCGGTACTGCATCAACTCGATCAGCCTCACCCTGCGCCCGACGCAGGCCTGAGGCAGGGTGGGTTGCATGAGCGAGCAGCCCTACGAACCCCGCGATCCCGACGTCGACCCGCTGGCGGACCCCGACCTCCAGCAGGTCGACCCGGACGCCGCCCCCTCGGCCGACGACCCCGAGGTGCTCTCCAGCGACACGCTCATGCGCGACGACCAGGACGACCAGGGCTGGGAGCCGGAGAACCGCCTGAGCGGCTTCACGGCCGAGCTCGTCACCGACGGCGACCGCGCCGGGGAGACCCTCGACGAGCGGCTGGCCCAGGAGGTGCCGGACGTCGACGCCGCCGGGGCGGGCGACGCCGACTCCGAGGCGGACTACCGCCAGGTCTGAGCCCCGGGGCCGGGCTCAGGGCAGCGCGTTGACGAGCTCGGGCAGCTCCACGCGCGGCCCGGTGAAGAACGGGACCTCCTCGCGGACGTGACGGCGGGCCTCGGTGGCCCGCAGGTCGCGCATGAGGTCGACGATGCGGTGCAGCTCGTCGGCCTCGAACGCGAGGACCCACTCGTAGTCGCCCAGCGCGAACGCGGACACGGTGTTGGCGCGCACGTCCTCGTAGGGGCGGGCCGCCAGGCCGTGGTCGCGCAGCATCGTCCGGCGCTCGGCGTCCGGCAGCAGGTACCAGTCGTAGGAGCGCACGAACGGGTAGACGCACACGTAGTCGCGCGCCCGCTCCCCCGACATGAACGCCGGCACGTGGCCGCGGTTGAACTCCGCCGGGCGGTGCAGGCCCACGACCGACCACACGGGTGCGAGGTGGCGCCCCAGGCGGGTGCGGCGCAGGCGACGGTAGGCCTCCTGGACGAGCTCGACCGTCGGGGCGTACCACCAGACCATGACGTCGGCGTCGGCGCGCAGGCCGGCGACGTCGTAGAGGCCGCGGACGACGAGCCCCTTGCCGGTCAGCTCCTCGAGCAGACCCGAGACCTCCTCGGTCAGCTCGGCCCGGTCGGTCTCGCCGAGGGTGGTCTCGACGGCGAACACCGACCACATCGCGTAGGCGATGGTCTGGTTGATCTCGTCGGAGGTGGGGGCGCTGGGAGTCGCGGTGGGGGTGGTCTCGGACATGCCCCCAGTGTCCCCCAGCGCCGCTCAGCCCACCTCGGCGGCCGCCCGCCGGGCCGCCGCGACGCACGCGGGCACCCCGACGCCGTCGAGCACCGAGCCGCACACGGCCAGCCCGCCGGCGGCGGCGACGGCGGCGCGCAGCCGGGCGACCCGGTCCAGGTGCCCGACGGCGTACTGCGGCAACCCGTCCACCCAGCGCACGACGGCGTGGTCGACGGGGTGCAGCTGCCGGCCGAGGAGGGCGGAGGCGTCCTGCGTCGCCCAGCCGAGGACGTCGGCGTCGTCGGCGCGCAGGGCCTCGGTGTCGCGGGCCCGCCCGAGGGAGACGCGCAGGACGGCCAGCTCCCCGCTCTGGGCCCCCACCCAGTCCCACTTGCGCCCCGACAGCGTCAGGGCCTTCACGCGCAGCCCCCGGCCGGCCCCCACCACCGGCGGCACGAGCACCCCGGAGCCCGTCAGCCCGTCGAGGTCGGCGGCCGGGACGGCGAGCGCCGCGATGACCATGCTCGCGGTCTCGACGTCGGCCAGCTCGGCCGCGGCGGCGGGGACCTCGGCGGCCAGCAGCCGGGCCGCGGCCGGGGCGGGGACGGCGAGCACGACGGCGTCGGCCTCCAGCACCTCCCGCCCCGACGATCCCGCCGGCTCCACGCGCCAGCCCGTCGCCGTGCGGTGCAGGGCCCGGACGGGGGTGGCGGTGCGGACGACGGCACCGCGGGCGCGCAGGTCGTCGGCGAGGGCGAGCGGGAGGCGGGCCAGGCCACCGTCGACACCGGCGAAGACGGGGGCCGTGGTGGCGGCCGGCGCGGGGCCCAGGCCGGTCAGCAGCGAGCCGCCGCGGCGGGCGAGCTCCCACAGGGCGGGGACGGTCGCCTGCAACGACAACCGGTGGGCGTGCCCGGCGTAGACGCCCCCCAGGAGGGGTTCGACGAGGCGGTCGACGACCTCCTGCCCGACCCGGTCGGCGACGTAGTCGGCGACGCTGACGTCGTGCTCGAGCGGGGCCGCGGGACGCTCGGGTTCGGTGCGGACGCGTTCGAGGGCGACGGGGTCGAGCAGGTCGTGGACGGACTCCGCGGTGCGCGGGACGCCCATGAGCGTGCCCGCGGGCAGGGGGTGCAGCCCGGTGGCGGTGGCGAGCGAGGCCGTGGTGGTGGCGGGGTGGACCAGGGGCAGGCCCAGCTCGCGGGCCAGGGTCGTGCCCTCGGGGCGGCGGGCGAGCATCGACTCGGCGCCGAGGTCGACCGTCAGACCACCGACGTCGGCGCGCCGCAGGACACCGCCGAGGCTGCCCGCGGCCTCCAGGACGGTGACGTCGCAGCGGCCCGCGAGATCGCGGGCGGCGACGAGCCCGGAGATCCCGCCGCCGACGACGACGACCCGGCGGCGACCACGCGGACGGGCGGTCACCCCCGCCACGAGTGGACCTCCTGCACGACCCGGTGCAGGACGTCGGGGTCGGCGGTCGGCGGGACGCCGTGGCCGAGGTTGACGACGTGACCGGCGCCGGCGCGCTCGCCCTCGCGCAGGACGCGGTGCAGGTCCGCGCGCAGGACCTCCCAGGGCGCGAACAGCAGCGCGGGGTCGAGGTTGCCCTGGACGGCGACGGGACGACCGGCCCCGGCGGCACCGCGGCGGGCGCCCTCGTCGAGGGGCACGCGGAAGTCGACGCCGAGGACGTCGACCCCGCCGTCGACGGCGGCCATGGCCCCGAGCAGTTCCCCGGTGCCGGTCCCGAAGTGGGTGCGCGGGACGCCGAGGTCGCCGACGGCGCCGAGGGCGGCGGCGGAGTGGGGGGCGACGAACCGCTCGTAGACGGCCAGCGGCAGCGAGCCGACCCAGGAGTCGAACAGCTGCACGGCCGAGGCGCCGGCGAGGACCTGGGCGCGCAGGAACGTGCCGGTGATCTGAGCCAGGCGGGCGGCGAGGTCGTGCCACAGCTGGGGGTCGGCGTGCATCAACGCCTTGGTGCGCAGCAGGTCCCGCGACGGGCCGCCCTCGACGAGGTAGCTGGCGAGGGTGAACGGGGCGCCCGCGAACCCGATGAGGGGGACGTCGCCGAGCTGATCGGTGGTCAGCCGCACGGCGTCGGTGACGTGCTGCAGGGCGTCCAGGGACAGCTCGGGGACGCGGTCGAGGTCGGCGCGCGTGCGGAACGGCTCGGCGATGACCGGGCCGGTGCCGGGGACGATCTCGACCCCCACGCCGGCCGCCTCGAGGGGGACGACGATGTCGGAGTAGAAGACGGCCGCGTCGACGTCGTAGCGCCGCACGGGCTGCAGCGTGATCTCCGCGACGAGCTCGGGGCGGCGGCAGGACTCCAGCATCGTCGTCCCGGCCCGCACCGCGCGGTACTCCGGCAGCGAGCGACCGGCCTGGCGCATGAACCACACCGGGGTGCGCGAGGGGCTGGTCCCGCCGCCGGCGGCGTGCAGGTAGGGCGAGGCCGGGGTGGGCCCGATCTGGGTGGGCACGGTCGGGTCGGGCGCGGTCGGGTCGGGCACGGTCGCGATGCTCCCACGGCGTGGCTGCACCGCCGCCGGGGGCGTGGGTGCCTACGCTCCCTGCCGTGACCGCTCACCGAGGACGCTCAGGACCTGGTGCGCCCGGCGGGCCCGTCGCCTTCGAGGCGGCGGTGGCGGCGGTGCGCGAGGTGCGGCTGCGCCCGGAGCTGGTGCTGGCGGAGGTGCCGGCGCCCGCGCGGATCGCGCCGTTCTCCTGGGCCGTCGCCGGGGACGTCGTCGTCGGCGGGGACGAGCTGGCCACGGGACGCTTCATCCTGCTGCACGACCCCTCGGCCCCGCAGGAGTGGGGCGGGGAGTTCCGCGTCGTCACGTACGCGCGCGCCGACCTCGAGGCCGAGCTGGGCGCGGACCCGCTGCTGGGTCAGGTGGGCTGGTCGTGGCTGGAGGACGGGCTCGCGAACGCCGGCGCGGGGGCCACGGGCGTGGGCGGGACGGTGACGCGGGTGCTGTCGGAGGGGTACGGGGCGCTCGCGGACCGGCCCGCGTCGGTGGACGTGGAGCTGCGGGCGTCGTGGACGCCGCTGGACCCGGACGGGGTGGCCGCCCACCTGCGGGCCTGGGGGGAACTGGTGTGCACCGTGGCGGGGCTGCCCCCGTTGCCGGAGGGCGTCGCGTCCCTGGGCCTGCGCACCCGCTGACCGACGAGTCGTACCAGAACGTTCAAGGACCGCCCCCGGGCGGCCGATCACCTCCTCAGAACCAGAGGCGCACCCGCCAGGGGTGCGTCCATCGCCTGCAGGAGGACGACGGTGACTGCGCTCGTCGAACGCCCCGGGATGGCCGTTCCTTCCCGTCTCGGCCGCTTCGCGGCCCTCGTCGCCGTCGCGGACCCCGCGGTGCGCGAATCGGTGACGCGCACGCTGCGCATGCTCGGCGCCGTGAACGTCGAGCACGCCACGAGCGTGGCCCAGGCCCGCGCGATGGCCCGCACGGGCCCGCGCGCGCTGTTCATCGCCGACGCCGGGCTGCCGGACGGTTCCGGCGCCCAGCTCGTCTCCGAGCTGCGCGCGGCCGGCTGGAACCGCTGCGTCGTGCTGTCCTCGAACGCCGACCCGTTCGCCGTGCGCGGCGCGGTCGCGGCCGGGGTGCGCTGCTACCTCGTCACCACCCGCCCCGAGGGTGTCGGCTTCGAGGGCCGCGGCGGGGAGTCCGGGGTGGACTCGTTGTCCGAGCGCGAGGTCGAGGTGCTGCAGCACGTCGCGGACGGCCGCTCGAACAAGGACACCGGCGCCCTGCTCGGCCTGTCCGCGCTGACGGTCAAGAGCCACCTGGCCCGCATCGCCCGCAAGCTGGGCACCGGCGACCGGGCCGAGATGGTCGCGATCACCCTCCGGGCCGGTGTGATCCAGTGACGTGAGCGCACCGCCGGTCACGTACGGTGGTGCGGTGACGAACACGCCGACGGAGCAGCAGGAGCAGGTCGCCGAGCCTGAGCTGCCGCTGCTGTCGGTCCCCGCCGACGGCCTGCCGCCCGTCGTGGCCGACGAGGCCGCGCTGGCGCAGGTCGTCGCCGCGTTCGCGGCCGGGACCGGGCCGGTGGCGGTCGACGCCGAGCGGGCGTCGGGCTACCGGTACGGGCAGCGCGCGTTCCTCGTCCAGCTGCGCCGCGAGGGTGCGGGCACCGCGCTGGTCGACCCGGCCGCCCTGCCGGACCTGTCCTGCCTGGGCGAGGCGCTGCGGGGGGCCGAGTGGGTCCTGCACGCGGCCAACCAGGACCTGCCGTGCCTGGCCGAGCTGGGCATGCGGCCCACGACCCTGTTCGACACCGAGCTCGGCTCGCGCCTGGCGGGCCTGCCGCGGGTGGGGTTGGGCGCGGTCGTGGAGGAGCTGCTGGGGCTGCGGCTGGCCAAGGAGCACTCCGCCGTGGACTGGTCGACCCGTCCCCTGCCGGAGCCGTGGCTGACGTACGCGGCGCTGGACGTCGAGGTCCTCGTGCGGCTGCGCGACGTCCTCGCCGAACGCCTGCAGGCCCAGGGGAAGCTGGCGTGGGCGCGCCAGGAGTTCGAGCACGTCGCGACCACTCCCCCGCCCCCGCCGCCGGCCGAGCCGTGGCGCCGCACGTCCGGCCTGCACGCGGTCCGCTCGCGCCGCCAGCTCGCCGTGGTGCGCGAGCTGTGGCTGGCCCGCGACGGCGAGGCGCGCCGCAAGGACACCTCCCCGGGGCGGTTGCTCCCGGACTCCGCGATCGTCGCCGCGGCCCGCGCGGTGCCCCGCACCCCGCAGGCGCTCGCCGCGACGTCGGGGTTCACCGGCCGCGCCTCCCGGTCCCGGCTGCCGCTGTGGGCGGACGCCGTCGCGGCCGCCCTGGCGTTGCCGGACACCGACCTGCCGGCGCACCAGCCGCGCGGGGACGGTCCCCCGCCGCCGCGGACGTGGGCGGCGAAGGACCCCGCGGCCGCAGCCCGGCTGAACGCCGCGCGCGCCGCGGTGAGCGCCGTGGCCGACGAGCACGGCCTGCCGGTGGAGAACGTGCTGCAGCCGGACGCGCTGCGCCGCCTGGCCTGGGCGCCGCCGACCCCGCTGGAGGAGTCCTCGGTCCGCGCGGCGCTGGCCGGGCGCGGGGCCCGCCCCTGGCAGCTCGACCTCGTGGTCCCCGTTCTCGTGCAGGCGATGACGCAGGCCCCCACGAGGGACGAGGGGATCGTCGAACCCGCGGGGTCCTGAGCCCCGACACCGTTCGCCTTGCCGCGTGCGCCCGAGTGGGGGATGGTCGTCCCGGTCACGCAGCGGTGACGGTGTCGTGGTGTCGGTCGACGGTGACGGAGCTGGACGTGGAACGTCTCACCCTGGACGAGCAGTTGTCCGCCGCCGCGATGGCGCGCCACTGGGTCTGCGACCACTGCCCCGACGAGCACCTGCCCGTCGCCCGGCGGTGGATCGCCGAGCTCCTGACCAGCGAGCTGGTCCAGAACGCCCTGGACCACGGCCGCGGGCCGGTCGTGCTGTCCTTGACCCACGACGCGGAGGGCATCCTCGTCGGCATCACCGACGGTGAGGACCGGGTCCCGACGTTGCGGGCGCAGTCGCCGCAGGCCACCGACGGGCGGGGCATCGCCCTCGTGGACGCGCTCGCCACCGCGTGGGGCGTCTACCGCAGCGACGAGGTCGGCGCGGAGGCCGGCGGCGACGGTGCCGGCTGGTGGCCCCAGCCCCGCGACGAGGGGTCCCCGGCGAAGACGGTGTGGTTCCACCTCGCGACACGCTGACCCGTCCGGGCGACGGCGGCGGGGTACCGGGGCCCGTTTCGCCTACCGTCGGGCAGGTGAGCACCGAACAGCCGCCCCCCGTCCGGGCCATCCTGCGACGCAGCGTGCTGGCGACGAGCGTCCTGGACGACCTGGACGTCGACCTGGACGACGACGGCGTCCGCCTGCCGGGCTGCTCACCGCTGGAGTGGGCCGACCTGGCCCGGGCCGCCGGGACCGCCGCGACCGACGGTGAGGAGGACGTGACCCGCCTGCGGGTCGGGGACGTCCTGCACGCCCACCGCGAGCTGCACTCGGGCACGGCGCGGGTGGTGCCCCTGGCCGTGCCGGCGGGCGCCGACCGGCACCCGGGGTTCGGCTGGACGCACCGGACCGTCCTCGGGGGTGCGCTGAACCTGGGCCTGGGGGTCGTCGTCCCGCACGGCCGCTCCGAGCGGACGCTGCCGCTGCCCGTCGCCTCGGCGCGCGCCACCGGCCGTTCGACGCTGACCGGCCAGGAGGACCTGGCGCGGCTGGAGGAGTTCGGGGACCTCGTCGTGCAGCGGCTGCTGCGCGACACCGGGACGCCCACGGCGGGTGTGCTGCGACCCGTCGGCGGCTGCGACGTGCCGACGCTGCTCGCCTCGCGGACGCTGCGCGAGCACCTCGTCGCCGGCCCGGACCGGACGCCGGGCAACGTCCTGCGGGCCGTCGCGGTGCCGGACCGGACCCGCGGGTGGTTCGACCTGGCCCGCATCGACCCCGCCTACGTGGGCGCGGCCTGGGCGGCGACGGACCCGGCGGACCGGGGTCTGCGCAGGCCGGTCATCGTCACGCGCGAGGAGGTCGCGCTGGCCTCGACGAGCCCGCGGTTGGTCGAGAACGTGCTCACCGAGGGTCAGTAGGAGCCGACCCGCACGGGGATCGGCGGGGCGGATCGGCGGGGAGATTCGGTAACGAACGAGACACGGGGCCGTCCGTCGGGTCAAATGAGGGTGTGCAGCTCGGGGCCACAGCCGCTGAATCCCTCACCATCCGCGGGAACGACGTCTTCTTCCGCGCCGAAGGCCGGACGGAGGTCTACGACCTCGCGTACGCCCGCATGCTCGTGCCCTACCTCAAGGGTGAGCGCCACGTCCCTCCGCTGCGGATGGCGCACTTCCGGCCGGGGATGAAGCCGTGGATCTGCCTGTCCGTCATCGAGGACGACGGCCACGAGCCGAACCTGTCGGGCATCGCGATCTACTCCGGCCTGGGGACCCACCGCGAGCTGGGGTTCCACCTGTCCCCGTCCGAGGCGTGGCGGATGGCGGAGATGCTCGAGCACGCCCTGCAGGCCCGCGAAGCGGCCTGAGTGGGGGCGGCCGAGCACCTGGCGCGGGTGCGGGCGGGGCTGGACCGGCTGACCCCGGCGGCCCTGGTCGCCGAGCAGGCCGCGGGGGCGCTCGTCGTCGACACCCGCACCCCCTCCCACCGCGCCGCGCAGGGCGAGTTCCCCGGGGCGCTCGTCATCGACCGCACGGTGCTGGAGTGGCGGCTGGACCCCACCTGCCCGTACCGCGTCCCCGAGGCGAGCGGTCCGGACCTGCGCGTCGTCGTGGTGTGCCGGCACGGGTACAGCTCCTCGCTGGCGGCGGCGTCCCTGCGGGCCGTCGGGCTGCGCCGGGCCACGGACCTGGTCGGCGGGGTGGAGCGCTGGATCGCCGAGGGGTACCCCGTCCACCGCGGCGAGGTCGACCTGCGGGAGTGAGCCCCTCGTAGAGTCAAGCCATGTTCACCAAGCGTCACTTCGCCGGCCCGGTCGGAGCGCTCGTGGCGGTGGCCGCGCTGTCCACCGGCCCGGCCGCCCACGCGGTCAGCACCCCGTTCGTCTACAGCGGCACGGTCCGCGCCGACGGGGTGGACCGCTACGCGACGGCGGCGCTGGTCTCGCAGGGCTCGTTCGCGCCCTCGCCCGGGTCGACGGTGTTCCTGGCCAGCGGGGAGTCCTTCGCCGACGCCCTCGCCGCCGGGCCGGCGGCCGCCCACCTCGACGGCCCGCTGCTGCTGACCGCGGCCGGCGGGTTGCCGGCGGCCACCCGCGCCGAGCTGACGCGCCTGTCCCCCGCCTCGGTCCACGTCGTCGGCGGGACCGACCGCGTGCCCGACGCCGTGCTCACCGCCGTGCGGGCGTTGCTGCCCTCGGCGAGCGTGGACCGCACGGCCGGCCCCGACCGGTACGCCACGGCGGTCGCGGTGGCGCAGCGGTTCTTCCCCACCCGGCAGGCGTCCTTCGTGCTCGCCCGGGGGGACGCGTTCCCCGACGCGGTCTCGGGGGCGGCCCTGGCGGGGTGGCGGGGCGAGCCGCTGCTGCTCACCGCCCCGGACCGGTTGCCGGAGGCGGTGGCCACGTGGCTGAGCGCGGCCGACCGGTCCAGGGCGACCGTCATCGGCAGCACCGAGTCGGTCTCGGCGGCCGTCGCCGACCGCACGGACCTCTTCCTCACCTCCGCCGACGCGCTGACCCGGCTGGCCGGCCAGGACCGGTACGCGACGTCGGCGGCCGTGGCGCAGGCTGTGCACGCGCAGTCGCCGGTCGCGGTGGTCGCGACGGGCCGGACGTTCCCCGACGCCCTGGCCGCCGTGCCGGCCGCGGCCGTCAACTCCGCTCCGCTGCTGCTGGTCCCCGGGGACTGCGCGCCGGACCCGACGGGCGCCTACCTCGAGGGGAACGGGGCGTTGCGCGGCGTGCTCGTCGTCGGGGACTCCTCGGCCGTGGCCGACGACGCGCTCGAACGGGCCTGCTGAGCGAGCGCCTCGACGATCGAACGGGCCACGTCCCGCGGGGCCAGACCCGCCTCGTCCAGCAGGCTCTCGCGGTCACCGACGTCCAGGAACCGTTGCGGCAGGGCGAAGACCTGCACCGGCGTGGCGTCCCGCCGGGTCCGCAGGGCGGCCCCCAGGGCCCAGCCGACGCCGCCGACCTCGCAGCCGTCCTCGAGCACCGCGACGTGGGAGTGCACCGCCGCGAGGTCGACGAGCGCGTCGTCCACCGGGACGACCCAGCGCGGGTCGACGACGGTGACCCCGACGCCGTGCTCGCGCAGCCGGCGGGCGGTGTCGAGGGCGCGCGGCACGAGGGCCCCGACCGCCACGAGCAGCACGTCGTCCCCCGTCGCCCAGGCCCGCCCCTGCAGGACGTCGGCGTGGCCGGCGCGGGCGATCGCCGGGATGACCGCGGGGACCTTGCCCTTGCCGAACCGGACGACGGTGGGCGCGTCCTCGACGGCCACGGCCTCGCGCAGCTCCTCGCGCAAGGTCTCGGCGTCGCGCGGGGCGGCCAGCCGCAACCCGGGCACCAGCCGGCACAACCCCAGGTCCCAGACCCCGTGGTGGCTGGGGCCGTCCGGGCCGGTGACCCCGGCGCGGTCCAGGACGAACGTGACACCCGCGCGGTGCAGGGCGACGTCGAGGAGCAGCTGGTCGAACGCGCGGTTCAGGAACGTCGCGTAGACCGCCACGACGGGGTGCAACCCACCGGCCGCCATCCCCGCCGCCGAGGTCGCGGCGTGCTGCTCGGCGATGCCGACGTCGAAGACGCGGTCGGGGAAGGCGTCGGCGAACTCCTGCAGGCCGACGGGGATCCGCATGGCCGCCGTCACGCCGACCACGTCGCGGCGGGTGGTGGCGATCTCGGTGACCTCCCGGCTGAACACGCTCGTCCACGAGGTCCCCGAACTGGCCTGGGCCTCCCCCGTCTCGGGGTCGATGACGCCGACGGCGTGGAAGTGGTCGGCGTCGTCGGCCAGGGCCGGCCGGTACCCGCGCCCCTTCTGCGTGATGGCGTGGACGATGACCGGGCCGCGGAACGACTTCGCCTGCCGCAGAGCGTGTTCCACGGCCTCGGTGTCGTGTCCGTCGACGGGCCCGACGTACTTCAGCCCGAGGTCCTCGAACAACCCCTGCGGGGCGACGATGTCCTTCAGGCCCTTCTTGACGCCGTGCAGCGTCTCGTAGGCCAGGCGCCCCGGGGCACCGCCCCTGCGCAGGGACTGCCTGCCCCAGTCCAGGAGGCGTTCGTACTCCCGCGTCGTGCGCAGCGTCGCCAGGTGCGAGGCCATGCCACCGATCGTCGGGGCGTAGGAACGCTCGTTGTCGTTGACGACGACCACGACCGGCCGGTCGGCCGCGGCGATGGTGTTGAGCGCCTCCCAGGCCATCCCCCCGGTGAGGGCGCCGTCACCGATGACGGCCACGACCGTGCGGTCGTGCTCGCCGCGCAGCTCGAACGCCTTGGCCAGGCCGTCGGCCCACGACAGCGACGTCGAGGCGTGGGAGTTCTCCACGACGTCGTGCTCGCTCTCCGCCCGCGAGGGGTAGCCGGACAACCCGCCGGCCTCCCGCAGCCGGGCGAAGTCCTGCCGGCCCGTCAGCAGCTTGTGGACGTAGCTCTGGTGGCCGGTGTCGAAGACGAGGCGGTCGCGCGGGGAGTCGAAGACGCGGTGCAACCCGATCGTCAGCTCGACGACCCCCAGGTTGGGTCCGAGGTGGCCGCCCGTGCGGCTGACGGCGGCGACGAGGAAGTCACGCACCTCCCCGGCCAGCTGCGGCAGCTGCTCCGGGGCCAGGGCCTTGAGGTCGGACGGACCCTGGATGGACTCGAGCAGCCCCATGCGGGGTGGCCTCCTGTGGCTGGGCGGACGGACCCGGCGAGTCTAGGAGCCGTCTGCGACGCCGCGGTCGCGAACCCGCCCGACCGGGGGAACCGTTCACCACCGGCTCACAGACGGGGCACGAAGCGCCTCCTCCCCAGCGCCTGGTCGAGCAGGTCGACGGCCCGGGCCACCCGCCGCAGCCGCAGGTCCTCGCGCTCCAGGACGTCGAAGACCCCGGCCGCCGCCTCCGGGGGCAGGCGGTGCGCGAGGTCCCGGCGGGCCGTGCTCGTGGCGCGCCGGACCGCGTCGCGCTGCGCGGCGACGTGGTGCTGCACGAGCCAGGCGAGCAGGACCGGGCGGTGCCGCACCGCGGGGTAGGTCCGGTACTCCGGCGGCGCCTGGTCCAGCAGCCAGGCGACCGCGTCCACGCGCCAGTCCTCGACGTCCTGCGCGTCCGGCGGCGGCACCTCCTGCGGCCAGCCCGGGGGGCCGTGACGCACCGCGCGCGGTTCATCGAACACGCGTTCGAGGATAGGTCAGGACCGGGCCCCGCCGCCGCGTTATGTCTCAGGACATCGGTGGCACTTCCAGCCCTCGTGGTGGTGACACTCCTCGGTCTTCGGAGCCCGCCGGGCTTGCCTCAGCTGGCCACCGCGCGGCGCGGCCCCCCCTGCGTCCGGCGACCCACACGCGGTGCGCGCGTCGATGGGCGGACCCGGCCACTCGAGCAGCACCGCTGGAGCCAGGCTGCGGCCCACCCGGGCCGGCCCCGACTTCACGGTCACGGACGTCACGGTCATGCCGATGAGCGAGGTCAAGCTGAGCCGACAATCACCCGCATATCGCCGCGTTGCGCGCGATCTTCAGCGGGCGGCGACGTCACGCATATGCCGAGTTGCGGACGGTCGACGGAGTGCCGGTCGGTCGAGAGGACAACGTCATGCGCGATGGTGATCTCGTGCGTGACGACGCTAATGAAGCTCCACGAACGGTCCGCGACTGGGTCATCTCGGGTGTCCTTGACGCCCTTGGCTTCGTGGTGATCGCGCTGGTTCTACGCATCTGGTGGTCATGGGCTGATGCCCTGACCTGGTCGCTGGTCGGCATCGTCGGTTGGATCGGCGTTGACGTCTACAGCGACGTTCGACGTCGGCAACGGCGGCGGACAAGGGACATGTGACGTCCGCTCATGGCGCGTTGCGGCGACGTCGCGGTCATCCCGCGTTGTGCGCGCGATCACGCTCGCGGGCGAAAGCTGATCTTGATGTCATCGATGACGTTGGTCGACGAGACCCACCACCGGCGCGCCGGCCGCGCCTGCACGATCACCCGCTGGACTTCGTCCGGCACGACGAAAGACAGCCGCGCCGTCACCGTGTACCCATCCCGCGTCCCCGTCTGACGCACCTCCATCAGGTGCTTCCCGGCAGCGATGGGCAAGCGGATCGGGCGGTAGACGGTCACGTTGTGGGACCCGACTGGCTGACCATCGAGGTAGTAGTCCAAGCCTCCCCCGCGCCAGGAGGTCATGCCCATGCGCCAGCGCGTGAGGCCAGTCTTGATCGTCAGCGTGGGCACTGCGTCAGGATGCCCTCTCGTGCGGCGAGGTTTGGGCAACTTCACGGTCATCCCGCGTGGTGCGCGGTCTCGAGCTGTCGGCGACATCGCGGTCATCCCGCGGTGCGCGCGGGCGCACGGTCATCCCGCGGTGAGAGCGTTTCGTAGGGCGGTGGCTAAGGCGTCGGGGGCGTCTTCGGACAGGTGGTGCCCGGAGTCGATGACGTGCCCGCTCAAGCGCCCCGGGCCGGGCTCGACCCATGGTTGCCACACCCGCACCGGGTCCCCGTACAAGGTGCCCATGTCATCGCCGCTGGCCCACAGCACCAACAACGGGCACCGCAGCCGCCGCCCCGCGGCCCGGTCCGCGTCATCGGCAGCGCGGTCCACCCCGAGACCGGCGCGGTAGTCCTCACACATCGCGTGCACCACCGCCGGGTCGCTGATGGCGGCGACGAGGTCGT
Source organism: Kineococcus mangrovi (assembly GCF_041320705.1). Taxonomy (NCBI): domain Bacteria; kingdom Bacillati; phylum Actinomycetota; class Actinomycetes; order Kineosporiales; family Kineosporiaceae; genus Kineococcus; species Kineococcus mangrovi. The sequence goes on along the minus strand of NZ_JBGGTQ010000007.1, from coordinate 119,701 downwards.
CGTGGTTGCCCTGCCCCATCGCCGCCGCATCAGGGCGGTACCAGCCCAGCGGGTCGGCGTTGATCAGCGGCTCGGCGGGCTTGACGGTCTGGCCCAGGAAGAACCAGTGCCACCACAGCTGCGCGAATCCGGCATCAGCCCGCTCCAGCGCATCGCCGATGGCCACGCTGTCCAGAATCGTCAGGTGGCTCACGGCCTGGGGGTGGTCCATGGCCAGGCGGTGGGCGACGTAGGCGCCGCGGTCGTGACCGACCACCGCGAAGCGTTCGTGCCCCAAGGCGCGCATCAAGGCCAGCACGTCGCCGGCCACGGCCCGCTTGGAGGCCTGAGCGTGGTCGTCGCGGGTGGGCTCGGTGGTGGAGGCGCCGTAGCCGCGCAAGTCCGGGCACACGACGGTGAAGTCGCGGGCGAGCAGCGGGGCCACCTGCCACCAGGTGGTGTGGGTGCGGGGGTGTCCGTGCAGCAGCAGCACCGCGGGCCCGCTGCCGCCGTGGCGTACCCGCAGGCGCACCGCGCCCACCTGCACGTACTCCAGTTGGAAGTCGGCGAAGAAGTCGCTGCTCACGGTGCCGATGGTGCCGCAGGTCGCGCCTCACGGCCCGAACCATCAAGGCCTGCTCGTGTCTGGTCAGGCATACCGCCGGCCGAGCCACTTCACGGTCATCCCGCGGTGCGCGCAGCGCACGGTCATCCCGCGTTGTGCGCGGTCCTGAGCGGGCAGCAACGTCGCGGTCGTGCCGATGACCGCGTCAGTCGATGCGACCTTCAGGTGCCCTGGATGTGCTCATGTAAGTCGTCAAACCAGGCCGACCAGCCGCTGTAGAAGCGGCGGACCATCGCCAAGACGGGTGGGGTCAGGTCGTCAGACCCAGAGATCATGTGTGCCCAACCGGGACTGCTCAACGTTCCCAGGTCACCCACGATGCGGTGAAGGCGCAGCAGCGGCGCGGACACCGGCAGCCCGTAGCCGTCGAAGAACGCTGGCGGCAGCTCGGGGAAGCCGTAGAGGTAGGCGTGCCCCTCCAGACCGGCCAGCTCCTCCAACGGGTACCGCACCGCGGGGAAGTCCCAGTCGATCAACGTGACACCGTCGTCGCCCACGATGATGTTGTGGAAGTTGGCGTCGTTCTGCGACAGGCAGGGCACCTCACGGCGAAGGGCCTCAGCTCGTTCCTCGATCCGAACCCGCAGGACGTCCAGGAGAGGGGCGAGGGCCGGGCGTTCCCTCTCGACCACGCTGCGGCCTCGTCCACTCCGTGTTGCAGGGTCCGCACCGGGTCGGCCGGCGCCAGGCGCAGCCCGTCCGGTTCGTAGGATCCACACAACGGTGCGGGGAAGCGGACGGCGTGGACGCGGGCGTAGGCGCGGCCGACCTCACGCCAGGTGGCGTCGTCGAGGGCTCCGCTCTCGGCGACCGCGACCAGGGTCTGTCCGGGGACGTAGTCGACCAGGCTTGCGCCGTTGTCGTCGGCGGCCCACATCCGGGGATCTCCGACGTCGTGGTGCGCCAGGAATCGGGCGCGTGGCAGCGGTGATGGCGAGGTGGCGCCCTGGCGCAGGAGGATCTGGTGGCCGTCGGTGAGCGTGGCGCGCAGCAGTGCGTTGTCCGTGCCCAGGCCGCTGATGCGGTCGGTGGAGGCGGGGGCGGGAAGGGGTGTGTCCTGCAGGAGTCTCGTCAGCGTGGCGTGAAGATCCATGCGCTCGACCGTAGGCACGGTGGGGGCTTCTCTCACCTGCTTTCCCCTTGAGTCCCACCGCGTGGCCACATCAGTCAGCCAGAGCTGTGACGTCAGCGGCGGGGCCGCCAGGGGGCTGACCTGAACACCGCAGGTCATTCGCCGATCTTGACGCCCGCTCCCCAACCCTCCTAGGTTCGGCTCAGAGCCCCGGCAATCGCCAGCTGAGCCCCTGGTGGAGCGGTCTCGCGGCTACGGCTGCGAGTGGGTCGATGACACATCGATCCCTCGCGCCCGCAGGAGACCACCCGTGCTGCACCACTTCCACCACCACCGCCCGTTGCTGTCCCTGGTCATGGCGGTGGGTGTCGCCACCGTCGGCACCGGCCTGTTCATCCCCGTGTCCCTGCTCTTCTTCACCCGGGTCAGCGACGTCCCCCTCACCACCATCGGCGCCCTGACCTCCGCGGGTGCCGTGCTCTCCCTGCCGGTTCCCGTGCTGGCCGGGTGGTGGGCGGACCGCCACGGCGCCCGCGCGGTCGTCGTCGCCGGCCAGCTCGTGCAGGCGGTCGGGTTCGCCGGCTACCTCGTCGCCCGCGACCCGGTGCCCGTCTTCGCGGCCATCGCCGCTGTCGCCGTCGGACAGCGGCTCTTCTGGTCTTCGTTCTTCACCCTGGTCGCCGACCTGCCGGTGCCCCGCGAGGCGGGCCGCACCCGCGACCGGCGCTACGCCGTCATCGGCATGGTGCAGGCCGGTGGTCTCGGCGCCGGCGCACTGCTCGCCGGACTGCTGCTGGCGTCCTCCTCCACCACGGTGTACCTCGGGCTCGCCGCCGCCAACACCGCGATCTACGTCTTCTCGGCCCTCCTGCTGCTGAGCGTGCCGCGGGTCCGGCGCAGCGACACGACGGCAGGGCGGGACCAGCCGACGAGACGTGCCGTCGACGGCTACCGACGCCTGCTCACCGACCGCCCGTACCTGGCCCTGATCGCGGCGAACACCGCCTTCGCCGTCGCGAGCGTCTTCCTGGCCACCGCGTTGCCGGTCTACGTCGTCGACGGCCTGCACGCTCCCGGGTGGATCGTCGGGCCGGTCCTGGCCGCCAACACCGTCGTGCTGGCCACGGGACAGCTGGCCGCGGCCCGCCTGGTGCGTGGTCTGCGCCGCACCACCGCCCTGGCGGTCGCCGGTGGGCTGTGGACGGCGTGGTCGTTGCTGAGTGCCGCCGCGACGGGGGTTCCCACCGATCTGGTCCTGGTCTACCTGGCCGGGGTCACCCTGCTCTACGCGGCGGCGGAACTCATCCACGCACCACTGTCCAACGCGCTGGCGGCCGAGGCCGCCCCCGAGCCGGTCCGCGGTACGTACCTGGCGATGTTCCAGTACGGGTTCACCGTGGCCACCATCGTCGTCCCGGTGACCTTCACGGCCTTGTTCAGCCGCGACGTCCGTCTGCCCTGGCTCGCGCTGGCCGCCGCGACCACTGTTGCCTCGTTCACCGTCGCAGCCCTCGGTCGGCACCTACCACCCGAGGCCGTTCGGGCATCCAGCCCGCCACCGTCATGAGCCTTGCCTAGCGAACACGAGATGCATGCGTCGTCCACCGCTTTGACTTGCCTGGCGGCAGCGCACGGTCATCCCGCGATCCGAGCGGTCCTGGCTTCCGATGATCTTGCGGTCATGTCGATGTCCAAGCGCTCCCCCTCACCTCAGCAAGCCGGCCTCCCGCACCACCTGCACCGCCTGCACCGCCGACCCTCGGGTCAGCATTGTCACGTTCCACACCCGCGCCGTGCCGCCAGAAGACCGCCCGATCGACCAGCCCACGCAGACCGCCCCGCTGCGGTCGATCTGCACCCCCACGCTGCACCCGTCCACGTCCACGACCGTGAAGTCATCGCCGCTCACGGGCCGCAGACCCCCGTCAGCGTCGAAGCGGTGCCGGCGGTGGGCCACCGACTGCGGCCATGGCCGCTCATCCGGCGGCAGCTGCACGTACAGGCACGTGACCTCCTGCTCCAGCACGGAGGAGACCGCCGCGCGGCGCCAGTCCAGATCATGGGGCAGGTGGAAGACGGCGAACGCCGAGGTCGACGGACTCCCTTGCTCGTCCACCTCGAAGGACGGCTCGCCGTTGCGCCCCGGCACGGCCAGTACCTCCTGTCGCCCCGCGACTCCTCGCGGCGACAGCCGCGGGACCGGGAAGCCGGTCAGCAAACGCAGCCGCACCTCGGTGACCGGGGCCCACGAGTAGGCCAGGGACCCCGGAGCGCGGCTGCTCGGACGCAGCGTGTCGGTGAGCTCCTCCCCGGCGACCAACGCCTGCAGCCCGTCGACCACCTCTCGCGGCAGGGGCGACTGCGCTTCCTCGGACACGAGCACCTCCCTGCCTCCCGGACGGCTCTCGCCCCATCAGAGCGAGCGACCCGCACGCTTGCACCTCGCCGTGCAGGACTTCACGGTCATCCCGCGGTGCGCGGGCGCACGGTCATCCCGCGGTGCGCGTGGTCGGCGACGTCGCGGCAGGACCGGCTACTCGCCAGCTAGATCATCGGGCCAGGTGCCGCCCGCAGCCTGCCCCCTACCCTGCTCCGCGCACGGTGCCCACGGACAGACCTCCGCCCTCTCCAGCCACCGCTGCTCCACCGGCCGCACCAGCTGCGGATCGGCACCGGGGAAGTACCTCTGCACGTACTCCCGCGACAACCGCATCAGCCCCGGATCCCGCAGCCCATCCATCTCCCGGGCCCTGCCAGGCAAGAACGCCGACGTACGGGCCACCTGCAGCAGGGCCCCCCACCGCTGCACGTGCGGCTGCACCGACTCACCCCACAGCGCACCCAGCTGCTCCTGCAACCGGTCCACGTCCGAAGCGTCCTCGACCAGCCAGGCGTGATCGTGCGGGCGGGGCAGCAGCCGCCCCACATCGCTGGACAACCCGAACGGCCAGAAGCGGTCGTCCTCGCCGGGACTGCTCACCGGCTCACCCAGGCGCCGGGCCGCCTCCAGACGGTCTGCGGTGCGGTGCACCGAGACGCCGATGCTGACCCCGCGGGCCCACCCAGTGCTGCGGCCCTCCACGGTGACCAGCGACACCAGGCCGTCGCCGAGATCGCGCACCGCTGCCTTCTTGCCTCGCTGATAGCCTACTGGCTCCAGCACGCGAGTGCAGGCACGACGGACTGACTCCAGCGTCGGCTTACCCACTCGCTCACTCCTCACCGCGCGGGACCGTTGGCGTGTGATCTTGCCAAGGACCGCACGGTCATCCCGCGGTGCGCGGGCAGTCGTGGGCGTCGGCCCCTGCTCTGCCCCACGACTGCCACCGATGTCTTGACACATCGAGTGTCACCGATGTCCTGATGCAGAACTGTCACCGATGTCCGGATACATCACACGGGCCCCGCCGCCGCGTCGTGTCTGAGGACATCGGTACCAGGTGCGCACCGGAGCACCGGTGACGCTCCCGACGGTCTTGGTGCTGACGCTCCTCGGGTCCTTCGACCCCGCTCTACCGCCCTCAGCCGGCCACGCGCAGCGCAGACCTCCCTGCAGCGGGCGGTGTCGTCGTACGACGAGCCGGTCGAGGCTCGCTGACGTCTCCAGCGCAGGAGGACCCCGTCGTCGATCGCTGCACGGCGCTCGAGCGACCTCGGCCGCGAGGCCACGCCACGGGTCGTGGCTCTGCAGGACCGCGACGAGGAGCGGGCACGAGCTCACCCGCTCCTGGTCGCGAGTCTCACCGCTGGTGCAGGTCGACCTCCAGCACGGATGTCCCCACCGGGCCACGCGCGACGGCCGGTGACTCACCCACCACCTCCAGAGCCCACTCCCCGATCGAGGGTCGGCCCTGGAGTGCAGCCCGGACGACGGAGCCGGCTCGGGTGACCGTGACCGTGACGGTGGGCGCGTCGCCGGCGCGGGGGACCTCGACGGTGGTGCTGGCGCCGTCGGTCAGGCCGTAGCAGCGCAGGGTGACTCCGTCGGGGTAGTCGTAGTCGGGACGGTCGCTGCGCGCTCCGACCGGTAGGACGGTCCCGGGGCGCACCAGCAGCGGCAGGGAGTCGAAGGCGTGGTGCTCCCGGCGCCACCCACCGCCTTCGACCGGTTCCCCCGTCAGCAGGTGGTGCCAGGTCCCTGGCGGCAGGTAGTACTCGACGACCCCGTCGGCGGAGAAGACCGGCGCGACCAACAGCGAGGGCCCCAACATGTACTGGGTGTCCAGGTGGGCGGTGGCGCGGTCGTCGGGGAACTCCAGGAACATCGGCCGCAGCACCGGCGCGCCATTGGTGTGTGCCTGGCGGGCCAGCTGGGCGAGGTAGGGCATGAGCTGCATCTTCAGCTGGGTGAAGCGGCGGGCGGTGTCGACGGCTTCCTCGTCGAAGGCCCACGGGACGCGGTAGGAGCTGGAGCCGTGCAGCCGGCTGTGGGAGGACAGCAGGCCGAAGGCCAGCCACCGCTTGAACACGGCCGGGTCAGGGTCGCCTTCGAAGCCGCCGATGTCGTGGCTCCAGAACGCGAAGCCGCTGGCGGCCAGGGACAGGCCACCGCGCAAGGTCTCGGCCATGGCCTCGAAGGTGGAGTAGCAGTCCCCGCCCCAGTGCACGGGGAACTGCTGCCCGCCGGCGGTGGCGCTGCGGGCGAAGACGACCGCCTCGCCCTCGCCGCGCTGTTCGCGCAGGGCGGTGAAGACGCAGTCGTTGTACTGCTGGGCGTAGTGGTTGTGCATGCGCTGCGGGTCCGAGCCGTCGAACCAGATCACGCCTTCGGCGGGGATGCGCTCGCCGAAGTCGGTCTTGAAGGAGTCGACACCCATGTCCTGCAGTCGGCGCAGGTGGCCGGCGAACCAGTCGCGGGCACCGGGATGGGTGAAGTCGACGATGCCCATCCCGGCCTGCCACATGTCGGTCTGCCACACGCTGCCGTCGGTGCGCCTGAGCAAGAACCCCTGTGCGGCGGCCTCGGCGAACAGGGGTGAGCGCTGAGCGATGTAGGGGTTGATCCACACGCACACCTTCAGTCCGCGCCGGTGCAGGCGGGCCAGCATGCCCTGAGGGTCGGGGAAGGTGCGCGGGTCCCACTCGAAGTCGGTCCAGTTGAACTCGCGCATCCAGAAGCAGTCGAAGTGGAAGACGCTCAGCGGCAGGTCGCGTTCGGCCATGCCGTCGATGAACGACATGACGGTGGCCTCGTCGTAGTCGGTGGTGAACGACGTCGACAACCACAGCCCGAAGGACCAGTCGGGGATGCGTGGAGGTCGCCCGGTCAGGCCGGTGTAGCGGCGCAGCACCTCCAGCGGGGTTGGTCCGGCGATGACGTGGTAGGTCAGGGACTGGCCTTCGATGCTGAACTGGGTGCGGGAGACGACCTCGGAAGCCACCTCGAAGGACACCGGGCCCGGTTCGTCGACGAAGACGCCGTAACCACGGCTGGAGAGGTAGAAGGGGACGTTCTTGTAGGCCTGCTCGCTCGACGTCCCGCCGTCGGCGTTCCAGACGTCGATGACCTGCCCGTTCTTGACCACCGGGCCGAAACGCTCGCCCAGCCCGTGGACGGTCTCCCCCACCGACAGGCTCAACTGCTCGTGCACGAACGTGCGGCCGTCGGCGTCGACGACCAGTCCCACGCTCTTGGGCAGGCTGGTGGTCAGCGACCCGCGGGAGTCGCTGAACTGCACCGACCAGGGCGCGCCGCGGGCGACGCGCACCTGCAGGTCGCCGGTGCGCAGCACGCCACCGTCGTCGTCCACGGTCACCTGCGCCCCGCCGCCGGTGACGTCGTCGGAGCGCAGCGCGAAGACCGGACGGGTGGGCACCGCGCCGTCGTGGTGGCTGATGCGGGTGCGGATGACGCCCTCGGCGGGGCTGTCGAAGACCACGGTCAGCAGGGTCCGGTTCAAGGTGTCACCGCGGGAGGCGATGACCCTGGTGGGTGCGTGCACCACCAGCTGCTCACCGTCCGGACCGGTCTGGACGCTCAGGTCGTAGGCCTGTTCGGCGTGCTGGACGTCGAGCCCGGTGCGGGTCATCCAGTAGCCGTCGGTGAACTTCACAGCAGGATCAGCCTTTCAGTCCGCCGGCGAGCAGATCGGTGCGCCAGTACCGCTGCAGCACCAGGATGAGGGCGATGAGCGGGATGACCGACACCGCCGAACCGGTGACGATGAGGGGATAGAGGTCGGTGTCGCCGGCCCCCTTGGACAAGAAGGAGTACAGACCCAGGGTCATGGGGTACTTGTCCTGGTCCGAGAGCATGATGAAGGGCAGCAGGAAGTTGTTCCAGATGCCGACGAATTGCAGCAGGAAGACGGTCACCAAGCCCTGCACCATCATCGGCAACGCGATGGAGGTGAAGATCCGTGTCTCCCCCGCCCCGTCGATGCGGGCGGCTTCGAGGGTCTCATCGGGGATGGAGGCGGCGCAGAAGACGCGGGCGAGGAAGATGCCGAAAGGGTTGATGATGACCGGCAGCAGGACCGACCAGTAAGTACCGGCCAAGCCGAGGGCGGCCATCAGCAGGTACTGCGGAACGGCGACGACGATGCCGGGTACGAGGACACCGGCCAGGACCACGGCGAAGAGCGCCTCGCGGCCGCGGAAGCGGAACTTGGCCAGCCCGTAGCCGGCCATGGCCGAGACGAGGGTGGACAAGAGCGCGCCGAGGCCGGCGTACAGGAGGCTGTTGGCCGCCCACTGCCAGAACCGACCCCCGGCGTAGCCGCTCAGCGCGGCGAGGTTGTCCAGCAGCGAGGTTCCCGGCGCGAAGGAGAAGGTGGTGAACAGTTCCCGAGGCGCCTTGGAGGAGGCGACGACGACCCAGGCGACGGGGATCAGGCAGTACACCGCGCCCAGCAGCAGCACCACGGTGGCAGGACCGCCACCCGTGCGGCGCCCGGCACGGGGTCGGGCGGGGCGCGGCGGGCGGTTCGCTCCGGCGCGCGGCGGGAGGGTCTGGGTACTCATCGGTCGCCTCCGAAGGTGGTGCGCTGGAAGAAGCGGAGGACGACGCTGGACAGCAGCAACGTGCCCACAGCCAGAACCACCGAGGCCGCGGCCGCTCCGCCGAGGTTGTCGTTGTCGAAGGCCTCTTGGTAGATCTTCATCAGCGGCACCCACGTCGAGGAGATGGTCGAGGTGAAGGGACGCAGGGTGGCCGGTTCACTGTAGAGCTGGAAGGTGCCGATGACCGAGAACAGCCCGGTCAGCACCAGGGCCGGGGCGACCAGGGGCACCTTGATGCGCAGGGCGATCTGACGTTCGGTGGCGCCGTCGATGCGGGCGGCTTCGTAGATCTCGGTGGGGATGGATCGCAAGGACGTGTAGATCACGATCATGTTGAAGCCGACACCGGACCACAGGGCGATGTTGGCCATGGAGAAGTAGAGGAAGGGGGTGGACAAGAAGTCCAGCGGGCCGGCACCGAGCCAGGTGGCGATGTAGTTGACGGGACTGGTGCTGGGCAGGTACATGAATCCCCACAGCAGGGTCGCGATGACCCCGGGCACCGCGTAGGGCATGAAGATCGCGGTGCGGGAGAAGCTGCGGGCCCGTACCGCGGGAGTGTCCAGCAGCAGGGCGAACAGCAGAGCGAAGCCCAGGACCAGCGGGATCGAGATGCAGCCGTAGACCAGGACCCGGCCCAGGCCGGCGAGGAACTCCGGATCGGTCAGGGCGCTGGTGTAGTTCTCCAGCCCGACGAACCCCTCCACCCGACGTCCGAAGGCGCCGCCGCCGCTGACGCGGTAGCCGCGAAAGCTCAGCCACAACGCGTAGGCGATGGGCAGCAGCAGGAACAGCGTGAAGAAGACCGCGGCCGGCGCGACGAACGCCCACGGCGCCACCGCACGCGGGAGCGGTGGTCGGCGCCGGCGCCGCGACGCTGCTGCGGGGGTCGGTTGCTGCAGGAGGGTCATGGGTCAACTTCTCTCGAGCGCTGGACGCGGCCGGTACGGGAGGGGTGCGGGAACGAGGAGGGGGAAACGCTGGAGACGAGCCGTTCAGGCGACGGTGAAGCCGGACTTCTCCAGGTCGGCGATGATCGTCTCCTGAGTGCGGGAGTAGACGTCGCGGAACGATCCTCCGCCCAGGGCGGCCTCGTTGAGGGCGTCGCCGAAGGTGGACGTGGCGACGTTGACGTTGGGGCCCCAGGTCTGGGTGATGGTGGTGTCATCGATGACCTGGTCGGCGATCTCGTAGAAGTTCGTCTGCTGCGGCATCAAGCGCGGCGGGTCGGACTGCAGGGTGGCTTCGCGTCCGCCGTTGCCGCCGGGGTAGATGTCCAGCGTGAGCAGCAGCTTCGAGCCCTCCTCGGAGGCCCCCAGCCAGGTGGCGAACTCCGCGGCCGCCTCGGCGTGCTTGGACTTGGCCGGCACGAGGTAGGTGGACCCGCCGAGGAAGGGGACAGCCGAGTCACCGGGTGTCCACTGCGGCAGGGGTGCCGACTCCCACTTCCCGGCGGTGTCGGGGGCGACGGAGTACAGGACGCTGGGGGCCCAGGCCGCGGCGGCCCAGCTGAGGATCTTCCCGGCGTTGACCTGAGCGTTCCACTCCGGAGTCAGCAGCGGCTGGACGGTCACCAGGTCGCGACGGACGAGGTCCTGCCAGAAGTCTGCGGTGGCCAGTGAGGCGTCGTCGGTGAGGTTCACCGTCCAGGACTCGCCGTCGTTGGACCACCACTTCGCCCCGGCCTGAGCGGCGTGCGCGGCGAAGAACTCGAACTGGGTGGCGGCGAAGCTGGCGATGTAGACGCTGGGGTCGGCGGTGTGGATGGCCTCGGCGGCAGCAGCGTACTCGGCCCACGTGGCGGGAACCGCGACACCGTACTGGTCGAAGAGGTCCTTGCGGTAGGTGAACATCATCGGGCCGATGTCCTGCGGCACGCCGTAGACGGTGTCGTCGAGGGTGCACAGGGACCAGATGTTGTCCTCCGCGCCGGACTTGGCGGAGGACACCTGCTCGGTGAGGTCGGAGACGACCCCGGCGACGACGAGGGCGGGCAGGGCGCGGTACTCGATCTGCACGACGTCGGGAGCGGTGTCGGCGCGGTCGGCGGCCAGCAGCTTCGAGGCGGTCTCCGGGGTACCGCCGACTTCGGAGAGCTTGACGGTGACGTCGGGGTTGAGCTCGTGGTAGCGGTCGACGATGGCCTGGGCGTTCGGGTCACCGCCCTTGAGGGAGTAGGTCCAGAACTGCAAGGTGACGGGGCCGGAACCGCCCGCGGCCGAGTCGTTCCCGGAGCTGCACGCGGTGGCGGTCAAGCCGGCGGTGGCCGCGGCGCCGGCCAGGAAGGTACGCCGCGACGTCGCCGAGCGCCTGCCCGTCGTGAGGCTGTTCGGCGTGGAGCTGCTCGTCGTGCGGCTGGTGCTGGAGTGGGGCTGGTGGGTCATCACATCTCCCTCGACGTGCCGGTTGTGGCGACGACGCCACCGGATGCACGCTTCCCGCGTGCCGGAGGAAGACGCTACTGTTCACCTGAACATCAGTCAAGGAAGACGGTTTCCCCGGCCGTCGCCTTCGCTCCCCTACGACAAGGCAACCTGTGACCTCTCGCGCCGTCCCCCTCGACTCCCCGCCCCCTGGACCCACTGCCGATGCCGCCGCCGGGTCGACGGCCCAGGACCCGCAGCCGGTGAACCCCGTGCTGGCCGGTTCCCACCCGGACCCCTCCATCTGCCGGGTCGGGGCGGACTACTACCTCGTCACGTCCTCCTTCGCCTACTTCCCTGCCGTCCCCGTGCACCACTCCCGCGACCTGCTCACCTGGGAGCTGATCGGGCACGTCGTCACCGACCCCGCGCACCTGCGCTGCGGCGAGTCGGACTTCGCCGACACCGACTGCTCGGACGGGGTCTGGGCTCCCACCATCCGCCACCACGAGGGCGTCTTCTACGTCGTCCTGGCCTTGGCTCGCCAGCGACGGGGGGCGGCGACGGTGCTGTTCACCGCGACCGATCCGCGTGGTCCGTGGTCGGCGCCGGTGCAGCTGGAAGCCGACGGGATCGATCCGTCGCTGTTCATCGACGACGACGGCACCTGCTGGTTCGCAGCCGCACGCGACGCCACCGTGCAGACCGCGACGGGGCCGGCGGAGATCTACGTGCGCCGCCTGGACCTGCAGTCGCTGTCACTGGTGGGACCGGAGACGGTCATCTGGCACGGGGCCATGGCCGGGGCCTGGGCGGAGGCGCCGCACCTGACCAAGCGAGACGGCGTCTACCACCTGCTCGCCGCGGAGGGCGGCACCGAACGCCGTCACAGCGTGACCGCCGCCCGGGCGGAGGTAGTCACGGGTCCCTGGCGCACCGACCCGCGCAGTCCTCTGCTGACCCACCGCCACCTCTCCCCCGATCACCCCGTGCAGAACGTGGGGCACGCCGACCTCGTCGACGACGAGGAAGGCCGCACCTGGGCCGTGGTCCTGGGCGTGCGGCCCGTGCGCGGCGTCCACACCCTGGGCCGGGAGATCTTCCTCGTCCCCGTCGACTGGAGCCCGGACGGGCCGGTGTTCGCTCCGGGGACGGGCATGGTCACCGGTGTGGCACCCGACACAGCGGCAGCAGCGGCGGTGACAGCGGCTGCGGCCTCACCGACGAGCGGCGCCACCTCCGTCGACGGCGCCTGGAGTTCCATCGCCCTGTCTGGGCGCGAGGTCTTCTCGCTACGCGGTCCCCTGGACGTACGACCAGAGCCAGGGGGCGCTGCAGCGCTGCCGGTCGTGCCGGCCACCCTGTCGGCTGCGACGGGAACGCCGGGATTCCTCGGCTGGCCGCAACGTGACCTGCACTTCCAGGCCGAGATCCGTTGCCGCGCTGCGAACCTCCCCACGATGACGCGCGCCGGGCTGGCGCTGTTCGTCACACCTCGCGTGTGGGCGGCGGCCGTGGTGGAGACCGGAGACGACGGGACCGTGCGGTTTCAGATCGACACCGGCGACGACATCGACAGCAGCCCGGGCGGTGATCTCGTCGAAGGTGTGGGCGAGGACCTCGACGGGGGTCCCGGCAGCGGGGTCGCCGTTCACCAGATGGTCGACGTCGACGGTGACCACGTCGTGATTCGCGTGGACGGGGACGAGGAGGCTTACCGGTTCTCCTGGACGCTCGCCGCGCCAGAGGACCACACGCAGGGCCGTGGGGGCCGGCACGAGGTGTGGCGACCACTGGGGGTCGTACCCCGCCGCGCGCTGAGCAATGAGGTCGCCGGCGACTTCCTCGGCGTGCACCTCGGCCCGTACGCCAGCGGGTGCGAGGGTGCAGCGTTCGTCGTCGACCGGTTCCGGTACCGCGCGACCGGCGCGATGCGGACCGAGATCGTTCCTGCCGTTCCTGCCGTGCCCGTCGTGTCGACTCAGCGTTGACCGGCCGCGCGGCGGGTGCTGTCCCTGGCCACCACCTGCGCCGGGATCAACTGGTGCGTCGGTTCAGCCCCGACCAGCATGTCCAGCAGCATCTGGATGACCGTGGTCCCGAGCAGGGTGAAGTTCTGCCGCACCGTCGTCAACGCCGGCACGAGGTGGCTCATCCCCGGGGAGTCGTCGAACCCCACCAGCGACACCTCCTCCGGCACCGCCACCCCCGCCTCCACGAGCGCCTTGAGGGAACCGACCGCCATCATGTCGTTGCCGGCGAAGATGGCCGTGGGCCGTGGGGTGGTGCGCAGCACCTGGCGGGTCAGCTCGTAACCGCCGGCGGGGGTGAAGTCCCCTTCGCGCACCACGGGGTCGGTGATGCCCGCGGCGGCCATCTCCGCACGGAAACCGACGACCCGAGCCTGTGCGTCGTAGACCCGCGAGGGACCGCTGAGGTGGGCGATCCGACGGTGCCCCAGGTCCAGGAGGTGGCGCGTCAACGTCCGGGCCCCGGCCACCTGATCGATCTCGACCGAAGCCAGCTTGTCGTTGGCCACCGCCCCGGACATGACCACGGCCACGGGGACCCGGCTGTCGACGCTGCCCAAAGCCTCCGCCGCCATCGGCCGGTCGGCGACGAAGGCGATCCCGTCCACGGACTGGTCGAGGAGGCGGTTGACGGTCTCGGTGAGGTCGGCAGCGGAGCCTCCGTGCCAGGCGGCGAGGTTCACCCAGTAGCCGGCGTCCTTGGCAGCGGTCTCGATGCCCAGCAGGACCTTCGACAGCTCGAAGAGCTCTTCCCCGGCCAAGACCACTCCGAGGGTGCCGGAGACGTCGCCGTGCAGCGCGCGGGCGATGCTGTTGCGGCGGTAGCCCAGCTGCTGCACCGCGGCCATGACGCGCTGCCGGGTCTCCTCCTTGACCATGGGGTGGCCGTTGAGGACGCGGGAGACGGTCATGTGCGACACACCCGCCAGCTGTGCGACGTCGACCAGTCCCGGCGCCCTCGCCATCTCCACTCCTCCGTTCTGCGGCCCCTCACGCATCCGCGGGCAGCGTGTCAGATCTGGATCGTGCCAGAACGCGACGCCAGGCCGTGACCTGACGCCGATGCGCGTGGACCGACGCGCTGGCACCCGGCAGAGAGGACGGCCCCCGCTCGAGACCCGCACTTCCTCGGCCCAGGACCAGCCAGAACCCCGTCGAGGCCCGGGTTCGATGGAGAGCGTGGAGCAACGCTCAGGCTGCGGTGCCCTCCGAACCGCTGGCGGTGGGCACGACCTGGTCCCGGAACTCGACCGGCGGGACCGTCCCGAGCTCGCCGTGCAGCCGGCGGGTGCCGCACCAGTCGACGTGGCCGGCGACGGGTGGAACGCGTCGGCGTGGGGGCCACCGGTCGAGCCGACCGGGGAGACCGCACCCTCGCCGGCCAGGCTCTCGGTGCAGCGCACCACGACGTCTTGAGAACCTCTACCCGAGCGGTGCTTCGAACCGGTCAGGTCCCCTCCCTCGCGGCGGCGGATCCAGAACGCCGTCTGCGGGGCGTCCAGGGCCAGCTCGGTGCGCAGATGGTCAGCGGTGACACGCGGGCCCGTCAGCCGAGGATGCGGCGGGTGCGGACGTCCTGGACGAACGCGGAGTACACCCACCCTGAGCAGCTGCGGATGTCAGTGGGGGCACCTCCCAGCGCCCAGGCACCGGAGGAGTGTCGGCGCCCCAGAACTGGTGCCGAGCCGGCCGCCGATCCGCTGCAACGCGCCGGTGCGAGGAGCGGGGCCACGACGGGCGTCCCCCGCCGTGCGGATCGCGCGCTCACGCAGCTCGTCGGGGTACTCCCTGGGGCCGCCCCGACCGTCACACCACGAAGACGAGCGCGGTGACCCCCCACGTCGCACGCCAGGAGCGCAGCAGGACGTGCACCACCCCCATCGCGACCGCCACCGCCGCGGCGTACAGGCCCGCTGCCCCACCCTGCAGCAGGACGTGCACCAGCCCCCAGCTGACCGCCGCGACCAGACCACCCCACGGCACCGCAGCACGACCGGTCCACAACTCCCCGCTGCGCTGCCCGAAGGCGATCAGCAAGCTCACCACCCCGGCCTCGGCGACGTAGTAACCGACCTGCCCCAGCGTCAGGACCCGTCCGACCTGCCCGAAGTCCGCCAGGTACGAGCGGTGCTCACCGGCGATCAACGCCTGACCGTCGCCCACCGACCACCAGCGGACGGCGATGACCACCACGGCCAGCGCGACCGCCAGCCCGGTGCGCACCAGCCGGCGCCCCGTCCGGCGCCGGACCGTCAGGGCCCGTCGACCGGTTCGAGCCAGCACGACGATCCCGGTCACCCACCCGGCGACCGTCACCACCTGGTGCACCGCCACACTGCTCCACCGGTCCTCCCGCAGACCGAGAGGCGCGGTGACGACCAGGACGATCAACTCCCAACCGACGACGGCGAAGGCGTAGGACGCCAAGATCAGGGACCGGGCCGCGGTGAGGTCCGTGGTCCGTCGCGAGCCGCCGGTGATCATGCGGTGGAGGGTAGCGCCGAGAGCGCCGAACCCCCGTCGGTCGCTGCACAGGACCGCCGCGCCCAGCACCACCACGAACCGGTCCACGACGACGCGCGCCTGTCGCCCGGTGTTCTGCAGGCGCGGCCGGACTGGCGCACCGACCACCCCGCACGACCTCGGCGCACGGGGATCACGGAACCCGATCCGACCAAGTCCCGGTCACGCTGAGCGATTCCTGCCAGGCTGTCGGGCATGCCCGCTTCCTGGGAACCACCCAGAGGTCCCGGCGCGGCCTCCCCCACCGGGCCACCGGGCCGAACACCGGTGGAGCGGGCGACGACCGTTCCTGAGCACGACGGCGGTGGCGGCGGCGGGGACGACGGCGGGGATCCGACGGTGCTGGCGGCGTTGCTGCAGCTGGCCGCCGTCCTCATCTCCGCCGACTCCCTGGCGGCCCTGGCCGCTCAGGTGCCGGCCATCGCCCAGGCCGCGCTGGGTGCCGACATCGTCCTGCTGGCCGTCACCGACGCTCACACCGACGAGCTGGTGCACCTGACCACCACCGGCCTGGACCCCCAGCTGGCCCGGCAGTGGGCCGTGCTGCCCATGTCGCTGTCCTCACCTCCCACGGACGCCGCCCGGGGCCGCACCCTCATCTACGAAGACGCCGCCGACGTCGCCCGCGACTACCCCCACCTGCAGACCCAGATCGCCGCCATCGGCTACCAGGCCATGGTCCACTTCCCGCTGCGCACCAGCGCCGACACCGTCGGTGCGTTGGGCCTGGCCTGGCGCCGTCCACGCCGGTTCGACGTCCAGGAGCGGGAGGTGATGGCCGCCTTGAGCGCGTTCACGGCCCAAGCGGTGGCCCGGTTGCGGCTGCACGAACGGCAACGGCGCACCGCCGAGACCTTGCAGCGTTCCCTGCTGCCGACCCTGCCGTCGGTCCCGCGCCTGCAGGTCCAGGCCCGTTACGTCCCGGCCGGCACGGGAGAGCAGGTCGGTGGGGACTGGTACGACATCACCGTCCCCGCCGACGGGGTGCCCAACATCGTCATCGGCGACGTCGCGGGCCACGACATCGACGCCGCCGCAGCCATGGGCCAGCTGCGCGGTCTGCTGCGCGCCTTCGTCTGGGACCGCCCCGAACCGGTCGAAGACGTCGTCGCCCGCCTCGAACGCGCCATCAGCGGCCTGGCCCTGCACCTGCACGCCAGTCTCCTGCTGGCGCGCATCCACTGGACCTCCCACCCCACCGACCCCGCCGCCGAACTTGCCGCCGGCCCTCCCCAGGACCAGGCCGGCCGGGCACCCGCCGGTACCCCGGCAGTGGTCGACCTCACCGCGGCGGCCGAGGCACCAGCAGCAGCGGGCACGGCCGCGACCGTCGGCACGCTGGTCTGGACCAACGCCGGGCACCCACCGCCGGTGCTGCTGCGTCCCGACGGCACCACCCGCGTGCTGCGCACCCGCGCCGAACTGATCGTCGGGGTCGACCCGGACACCGACCGCAGCAGCCACCGGGAGGTGCTCGCGGAAGGCACGACGGTGTTCCTGGTCACTGACGGGCTCATCGAATCGCGTCAGCGCGACCTCGATGAGGGCATCGAGGCGTTGTGCAGCAGCATCACCGCCCACCGGCACCTGCCGCTGCAGCAGCTGTGCGACCGCCTCCTCCAGGACCTGGTCGGGCCCGCGCCCGAAGACGACTGCGCCCTGCTGGCCCTGCACCTCACCGATCGAAGCTCCTGAGGTGGTGGGCAGCGGGACACCGTCGACTCCTGCGGGCGGGATCGTCCGCGCGTGTCCGACCGGTCGCTGGACCGTCGCGGGTTCGCTGCCGCTCCCTGATGGGCCTGGACGGCGAGCACGCCCGGGGAGCAGCCGGTCGAAGTCGGGGACCGAGCGGCGCGGACGGTGCGGTTCGCGTCGGCGGAACCGGTGGTCCGACGACGTCCTCCCTGCGACAGTCGCGGCGTGAGCAGTTGCGGCAGACGTCTGCGGGGACGCGTTCGGGAACCCGTGCTCCCCTCGTCGTCGCGGGACGGACGATGAGGCCGGAGCAGCTGCGGTCCGACCTCGCCACGTACCTGTCCCGGCCTGACGTGAGACACCTCGGCCACTCACCGGGACCGCTGCAGGAGGTGAGCGGCGGCTGGGCCAGCAGCCTGTACACCGTCGACCTGCACCCGAACGAGGTCAGCGCTGCGCCCGCGGTGCGCCTGGTGCTCAAGACGTACACGCCGGATGAGGACGGACGTGCCCACGCCGCACGGGAGTGGACAGCTCTGGAGCAGCTGCGGGCCGTGGACCACCCGGTGCCCCGCGCGGTGCTGCTGGAGACCGACCTCGACCACCTGGGGCGCCCGTTCGTCCTGATGGAGCACGTCGCGGGGCTGGCCTTGTGGCAGGCCCACGAGGCCGCCGACCCGAGCACGCAGGCCCAGCTGGTCAGCGCGTTCACCGCTGCGCTGACGGCGCTGCACGCCCTCGACCCCCGCCTGCTGGAACCGACCGCCACCGATCAGGGCGAGTACGACCACGTCGAGCGCGAACTCGCGCAGTTGCACCGCGACAGCGCCGGCGTGGCGTGGGCCGGGCTGTCCGACGTCCTGGGGTGGCTGCACGAACGCCGGCACCTGGTGCCCTGCCCGCGGCCGGTGGTCCTGCACCGCGACTACCACCCGTGGAACGTGCTCGTGGACGGCTCCGGACGGCTCTGGGTGCTGGACTGGGACTGGCGCATCGGCGATCCCCGCTTCGACCTGGCCTGGACGTGCACCCTGATGCAGCGCAGCGGCTTCGACGCCTTCGCCCAGGCCGTGCGCCGGGAGTACGCATCCATCACCGGCATCGGTGTTCCGCTGGAGGAGTGGGCGTACTTCGAGGTGGTGACGACGGTGCGGTGGCTCTTGAACGTGCTGCCCTCGATCGAGTCGGGGTCCCGGTTGGACGCCGCGACCAGGGCCGAGTTCCGCGCCTTCCTCACCGGACCGGTGCGGCAGGCGCGAGCACTCCTGCGCACCCGGACCGGGACCGACGTGGAGGTGCAGGTGCGGACCTGACCGCTGGTCCGGCGAGGGCGGGACCACCGGCCGACGAGCACCGGCGGACGTCCTGGCGTGGGCGGGACCGCAGTCCGCCCCCACCGGTGCCGGGCGCGGTCAGGAGAACGTGCCGCGCGGGTCGTACCGCCGCCGCACGCCGGCCAGCCGGGCCCGGTCCCCCGCCGACCAGAGCCCACGGTGGTCGCCGTCGCCCGCCAGGTTCAGCGGCCCCGCCGTGGCCCAGGGGGTCACGGCCGCCCGCAACCCGTGGAGCTGCTCGGCGACCCGGTCACCACCGGGCCCCACCGGCACCCCCAGACCCATGAGGGAGAACGCCGCTCCCCGGCCGGTCACGGAGTTCGCGACCCGCGGCGGACGGCCCAGGGCTCCCCCGAGCAGCCGGAGTTCCACCATGGCCAGCACGCAACCGCTGCCGGCGTCGACGCGGGCCAGGACGGCGTCGGCGGTGGGCGCGTCGAACGTCCGCAGCCCGGTCCCGCTCTCGGCGAACGGCACGGGGGCCGTCGGGTCGGCGTGGACGCCGTCGATCGCCGTGAACGGGATGCGGGTGAGGGTGTCGAGCACGACGGGAGCGGCCGCGCGCACCGGCGCGAGCAGACGACTGGCCTCCTCGTCGGTGCCGGTCGAGGTGAACCGCACGTGGACGACCGCCCGCCCGCGCAGCGGTTCGGGCAACGCCGGGTCCGGTGGCAGCCGCAGGAACGCGATGGACGTGCTCACGTGCTCGGGCAGGCCCGGTGCCCACTCCCGCCAGGTGTGCAGCACGTCGTGCGCGGTGGACAGGTCGAAGAACAACCCGCCCCCGTGCACCGTCGCCACGGGGACGAGGTCGAGCGTCAGGGACGTGACGACGCCGAGACCGTCGCGACCGCCTCGCAGCGCCCAGAACAGGTCGGGGTGGTGCAGCACGTCGACGTGCCGCCGGTGGCCGTCGGCCGTGACGACCTCGAGGGATCGGACGCGGTCGGCGCTGAACCCGTGCTGCCGACCCAGCGCGCCGACACCGCCGCCCAGCGTGTACCCGACGGCCCCCACCGCCGTCGAGGACCCGCACAGCGGGGCGAGGCCGTGGGCGGCGGCCGCGTCCACGACGGCGCGCCACCGCGCACCCGCACCGATCGTCGCGGTCCGAGAACCCGGATCGACGCGGACGGAGTCCAGCCGACGGGTCGTCACGAGGACGGTCCCGTCGAGGGTTCCGCGCAGCCCGTGCCCGGTCGCCTGCGTGCGCAGCCTGGCCCCGGTGAGCCGGGCGTGCTGGACCGCGGCCGCGACGTCGTCGGCCGAGACCGCCCCGATCGCGATCCGCGGGGTCGGGGTCCAGGCGGCGTTGAACCCTGCGACCTCCTCGGCGAACCCCACCTGCCCCGGTCGCAGCACTGGCCCGCGAATCCCGCGCAGCACGGGGTCGGGGAAACTGCGGGGGGTGGTGCTGGTGCTGCTGCTCACAGGAACGCTCCGGAGGGTCGAGACGAACGGGAGGGCGGTGAGGGCTCGGACGAAGACGCTGCGGGACAACGACATCACCGGCCCGCCTGCACGGTGATCTCCACGGCCATCCCGGGCAGGGCCAACCGCGCGACGCCGACGAGGGTCGCCGGGGGCGTCGCCGGGGCGAGGCGTTCGGTGATGAGGTGGTAGTTCGCCAGCACCCCGTCGACGTCCGTGGTGTGGACGGTGAGGGACAGGACGTCGGCGACGGTGAAACCGGCCGCCTCGAGGAGTTCCTCGACGTTGCGGACGGCCAGGGCCACCTGGGCGGTGAGGTCGCCGGCGTGGACGAGGCGCCCGTCGCCGTCCACCGGGCCCTGACCGGCCAGGGTCAGCAGGGTGGTCGGCGCGGTGCGCACCTGCGCCTGGTCGAAACCCAGGGCGAGGTTCCAGGTCGAGGGGTTGATGCGGACGGGGTCGGTGCGGACGGGGCCGCCGGTGATCGTCGTCGTGGTCATGGCGAGAACCGTGGCGCCCTCGACCCCACCGAGGGCACCCCAACGACCTGGTGAGTCCTGCCCCCAGACTTCTGGGGGTCACAGCGCGGTCCCGGGTGCCTATGCTCGCCGAGGTGAGGTCGACACCGGTGGAGCGCACGAGAGCGCAACTGCTGACCGTCGCGCGGGCCGGTCTGGACACCCCGACGTTCGTCGCCGCGACGCTCGAGACCGTGGCCCGGGCGGTGCCGTTCTCCGCGGCGTGCCTGGCGACGACCGACCCGGCGACGCGGTTGGTGACCAGCGCGTTCAAGGCCGGGACGATGTCCTCGGTCGACGCGGCGGAGGACGCCCGGTGGGCGTTCCACGAGTACGTCGCCGACGACCTGTACGACTACCGCGACCTCCTCACCCGCGAGGGCGCCGTCATGACCACCCACGTCGAGACGCACGGCGATCCGCTGCGGTCCTCGCGGTTCGAGAACTTCTTCCAGCCGACGTGGTCGGTGACGGACGAGCTGCGCAGCGCGGCGACCGCCGACGGTGACCTGTGGGCCTTCCTCGCGCTGTTCCGCGACGAGAACGGCCGGACGCGGACCTTCAACGAGGCCGAGATGGAGTTCGTCAGCAGCATCGCGACCACCGTGGCCCGCGGGGTGCGCGCCAGTCTGGTGACCACGCTCGTCGCGGCCGGCCCCGGCGGGGTGGCCACGGGCGCGGGCCCGGGGGTCCTGCTCGTGGACGCGGCCGGGGAAGTGCTGTCGGCCAACGGCGAGGCCCACGACCGCATCGCCGCGCTGGGGGGCGGGTCGCTCGGCTCGACCCCGCTGCCGATGCCGGTGCAGTCCGTCGTCAACGCCGCCCAGCGGTTCGGCCGCGGTCAGGAGCACTGGGCTCCCCGGGTGCGGATGCGGACGGTGTCGGGACGGTGGGTCGTCGTCAGCGCCTCGCCCATGACGTCGTTCGGCGCGGGCGTGCCCTCGACGACGGCCGTCACCGTCGAGGACGCCGGCGCCACCGACGTGCTGCCCCTGGTCGTCGCGGCCCACGGGTTGACGGGCCGGGAGCGGGAGGTCGTGCGGCTCGTGCTGCGCGGCGTCTCGACCGCGGAGATCGGCCGGGCCCTGCACCTGTCGGCGTACACCGTCCAGGACCACCTCAAAGCGGTGTTCGACAAGGTCGGCGTCCGCAGCCGACGGGAACTCGCGGCGCGCGTCTTCGCCGAGGAGTACGTGCCGCGGATGGGCGCGGGAGGCTCGCCCGGGGCGTCCGGGTTCTTCGCCTGAGGACCGACCCCGGACCCGGGTCCCGGCGCGGCGCCACCTCCGGCCGGCGGACGACGTCGGGGTCGGGAACGCCGTCCCGGCACCCGTGTCGCCCGGGCGGCCGATCCAGCGGCGGGTGGAACGTCCCGAGACCTCCTGCATGTCCACCTCCGGCATCACCGGGGCCCGCGTCGTGGGGTTCACGCGCGAGGCCGGCTGGTGCCAGGCGCCCGGGTGCGCCCACCCGGTGCCGGAGGGGGCGGCCCTCGTCGCGCTCCCCGACGAGCGGTTCGCCCACTACGGCCGGACGTGCCTGCGGCGGGTCCTGGGGGCGACCCTGACGCTGGAGGACCTGCTGGTCGTCGAGGCGCGCCGGCACGCCGCGTTCGTCATGGGCCTGGCGCGGGTGCACGCGGCGTTCGTCCGCGAGGACCCGCTGTCGTGCGCGGGTCTCCTGCCCACCCTGGAGGGGCTGCGGCCCGCGACCGTCGCCGAGCGCGTCGTCCTGGAGTCCGTCCGGTCGCGGCTGGAGCAGGTCGCCGCGACCGGAACGGTGGTCGGGGCGCTCGACGCGTAGGCTCCAGGCGTGGCCCTGCCGATCAGCCATCCCCTGCAGCGCTACAGCGTCAGCGGGTACCGGGAGACGGACCTGCCCTCCGGCGGGTTCGCGTGGTCGGCGGACCTGCTGCGGCACGGGCAGAGCTTCGGCATGGTCACCGACCACGGGGACGGCCGGGCCTGCGACTGGGCGTTCACCGACGACGGGTACGGCGCGGAGTTCCTCGCCGCGGCGGCGGACCTGCACCCGGGTGCGACGGACCCGGGGGGCGTGCTGGTCGAGCAGCTCGTGACGATCCGGCAGATGAACTCCCTGGACCAGGTCGCCTACTGCCTCGACGACGACGCGTTCGAGGAGCGCGGGGAGCACCGGCTCGCCGATCCCGGCCGGACGTTCCTGGAGGTGCGCCGGGACCTGGCCGAGCGGTTCGGCGACCGGAACCCGCGCATCTGGGACAAGAACGCCTCGGCGATGGTTCCGGTCACGTCCCCGTCGACCTGAGCCCGGACCGCGGACCCCGCGGCGGCGCCGGACGGCCGCGCGGGGGCGGTGGCCCACCGGTGAGTTCGTGGGAGCCGGCCGGTCCACCCCCCGACCGCACAAGCGCACCCCGTCCATCAGGAGACCCCGTGGGCCAGATCCACCTCGAACTGTTCGCCACCCTCGACCTCGTCGGGCAGGGCCCCGGCGGCCCCGACGAGGACCCGGTCGGGTTCGCGTTCGGCGGCTGGCAGGCCCCCCTGCTGGACGAACGCACCGGCACCCAGGTGCAGGCCTCCTACGAGGGCACCGACGCGCTGCTGCTCGGCCGGCGCACCCACGAGATGTTCAGCACCTACTGGCCGCACCAGGAGGGCGGGCCCGACGACGACATCGCGACGCTCTTCAACCGCGTCCCGAAGTACGTCGCCTCCCGCGGGCGGCCCGACCTGTCGTGGTCGGGGTCGGTCCAGCTCGGGGCGGACCTGCCCACGGCCGTCCGCGAGGTGCGGGAACGGCACGAGCGCGTCAAGGTCGTCGGCAGCCTGAACCTCGTGCAGACCCTCCTGCGGGAGAAGTTGTTCGACGAGCTGCACCTGTGGCTGCACCCGCTCGTCCTGGGCACCGGCAAGAAGGTGTTCGACGGCGGGGCGGTCCCCTCGGTCCTCGCGCTGCTGGCGCCGCCGGACGCCGGTCCCCGGGGCACCGTGTTCCTGCGCTACGGCCTGCTCGAAGGGGTTCCCGCCACGGGCGACATGACGCCGCCCGGGGACTAGGACCAGTGGGGCGCGGTGCGCTGGTACAGCACGTGGTCCTGCCAGCGCCCCGCGATCCGCAGGTACCGCCGGGCGACCCCGATGCGCTCGAACCCGTTGCGCTGCAGCACCGCCTGCGACGCGGAGTTCGACAGCAAGGTCCCGGCCTGCAGCCGGTGCAACCCCAGCCCGCCCGGGGCCGGGGCGAACGCGAGCTCGACGAGCGCGGCGACGGCGTGGGTGGCCACGCCCCGCCCGTTGACGGCCTCGGCCACGAGGTACCCGACGTCGGCGGACTGGAACGGGCCCCGGACGATGCCCGACAGCGTGAGCCGGCCGACGAGTTCGCCGTCGTGCTCGATGACGTACGGGGCGACCCGGCCGGCCGCGTGCTCGGCGAGGGCGGCCGTCAGCAGTTCCCCCTGCCCCTCGGCGGTGAAGTGGGCCTCGTCCCGCTCGGGTTCGTAGGGGGCCAGGAACGGCCAGTTCTCCCGCAGCAGGGCCGCGACCGCGGCGGCGTCGCCGGGGCGGACCAGGCGCAGCGTCGTCGCCCCCGTCCCCCCGCCGGTCACGAGATCACGAACCAGACGGTCTTGCCGTTCTCGTCGTGCTCCACGCCCCAGCGGTCGGAGACGATGTCGACGAGCGCGACCCCCCGGCCGCCCTCGGCCTCCGGCTCCGCGTCCCGGCGCACGGGCGGGTGCGGGTCACCGTCGGACACGGCCACGTGCAGCGCCGGGCCCTCCCCGTCGCAGGAGACGCGCACGCGCACCGGCGGCCCACCGTGGCGGACGGCGTTCGTCACCAGCTCCGAGACCAGCAGCTGCGCCTCGTCGAGCACGCGGGCGTGGTGGGCGGCGCAGAAGGCCTCGGACAGGAACGCGCGCGCCCGGCGGGCCGAGTGCTCCTCGTCGGGCAGGGTGATCTCCGCCGCCGGGGTCGCCTCGCACACGCGTGCCATCCAACACCATCGCCCGGCACCGCGCCCGGCTCAGGACGTGAGCAGCTGCACCAGTTCCGCCGCGGTGCGGGCGACCCCGGCGCGCACTGCGTCCAGCTCGGCGTCGCGCACGTGCCCGGCCGACAGCTGCTCGGCCACGCGCGGTGCGCGCGAGGGGTGGGTGATGCGTTCGGTCAGCTCCAGCCCCAGCCGCACGCAGGTGGCCAGCGGCGTCGCCCACCCGGGGCGGTCGACCTGCGACAGCGCGTGCGCCAGGTCCTCCGGGAAGGCCCAGGCCGCGAGCGCCTCGGCCGAGACCCGGGTGTGGGTGGCGCCGTAGCGGTGGGCCTCGGCGACCAGGAGCTCCTCGCGGTCACCGGCCCGGGCCATCATCCGCGGGTACTCCTGCGGGTCGCAGCGCACCAGGAGCGCCTGGCCCAACCGTGCCAGCAGGCCCACCGAGAACGCCTCCGGCGCACCGCACCCCAACCGGGGGGCGAACTCGGCGGCGGCCACCGCGGTCAGCACGCTGCGGTCCCAGAACCCGGTGAGGGACTCGGGGACGTCGTCGAGACCGGCCAGGGCGGACACGGCGAGGCTGCGGACGGCGGAGAACCCCACGACGGTGACGGCGAAACCGGGCTGGGAGACCCGCCCCGAGAGCCCGAAGTAGGCCGAGTTGGCCAGCCGCAGCACCTTGGCCAGCAGCGCCGGGTCGTAACCGAGCGTGCGCCCGAGCGAGCGGGCGTCGGAGCGCTGGTCGTCGGCCTCGGCCACCACGCGCGCCGCCACCGGCCGGTGGGCGGGCAGGTCGTCGAGGGCGGCGGAGATCCGGCCGAGCACCTCCACCGCACCGGGCGGGGTGGTGGACGTGCTGGTGGGCGGGCTGGTGGACGTGCTGGTGGGCGAGGACGTGGTGCTCACGCGGGGACCCCCTCCACGGTCGGGGTGCGGGGGCCGGGGGCCAGCTCCCCACCCGAGCGCAGCACGTCGAGGAGGGCCTCGCGCGGGAGCGGACGGGAGTACAGGTAGCCCTGGACGGCCTCGCAGCCCAGGTCGGAGATGACCGCGTCCTGCTCCAGCGTCTCGACGCCCTCGGCGACGACCCCCAGGCCGAGGGTGCGGGCCAGGGAGACGACGGCCGCCGCGACGGCGCGGGCCGGTCCGGTCGTCGAGCGCAGGTCCCGCACGAACGACCGGTCGACCTTGAGGTGGTCCACGGGCAGGTCCGTGAGGTAGGCCAGGGAGGAGTAGCCCGTCCCGAAGTCGTCGATGGCCACGCGCACCCCGTCGGCCCGCAGCTCCTCCAGCACCTGCCGGCAGGCGCGCAGGTCGCTGGCCAGGGCGGTCTCGGTGACCTCCAGGCACAGGTCGCTCAGCTGCAGGCCCGCTGCGGCCACGACGCGCCGGACCCCGTCGGCGAACCCCTCGGCGGACAGGCTGACGGCCGAGACGTTGACCGCGACGTGCTCGGGGCTGACCGCGAGGTCCCCCGCGGCCTGCGCGGACCGCCAGGACGCCAGGTCCCGGCAGGCGACCTGCAGGACGTGGGAGTCCAGGACCGGGACGAGGTTGGCGCGTTCGGCCAGCTCGATGAACACGTCCGGGCGCACGGGCCCGAGCTCGGGGTGCGTCCACCGGCACAACGCCTCGACGCTGCGCAGCCGCGCGGGACGCCCGGGCTGCACGACGGGTTGGTAGTGCACGTCGACCGCGCCGCGGGCGAGGGCCTCGCGCAGGTCGGCGACCAGGCGCAGCGCGCGCCGGGCCCGGGTGCGGACCTCCTCGTCGAGCAGGGTCCAGCGCCCGCCGCCGGCGGCCTTGGCCTCGTGGACGGCGATGCCGGCGTCGCGCACGACCTCCTCGGCGCTGCACGTCAGGCCCTCCAGCAGGACGACGCCGATGCTCGCGACGAGCCGCAACCGCAACCCGTTGACCTCCACGGGCACGAGGACGGCCTCCAGGACGCGCTCGGCGGTGGCCCGGACGGCCTCGAGGTCGGGCAGGTCGGCGCAGACGAGGACGAACTCGTCGCCCCCGGGGCGGGCCACCACGTCCCCGGCCCGCACGGTGCGGGCGAGCCGGCGGGCCACCTCGACGAGGACGGCGTCCCCGGCCTCGGGGCCCAGGCCGTCGTTGACGGTCTTGAAGTCGTCCAGGTCGACCATGAGGACACCGACGTCCTGGCCCTGGCCGGGCGCCCGGCCCGGCAGGGCCAGCAGGTCCGAGAGCCGTTCCAGCAGCGCGAGCCGGTTCGGCAGGCCCGTCAGCAGGTCGTGCTGGGCCTGGTAGGCGAGGCGGTGCTCGCGGGCGAGGCGGTCGGTGACGTCCTCGACCGTGCCGATGAACCCGGCCCCGTACCCGGGGGTCCGGCTGGGGGCCAGCCGGACCGTGACCCAGCGGACCTGCCCGGCGGCGGTCCGCAGGCGGGTGTCGAGCGTGACGCGCTCGCCGGCCAGCACGGTGGCGACGGCCTCCACGACCGCGGTCCGCTCCTCGTCGACGAGGTGGGTCAGCCAACCGGTGCCGCACAGCTCCTCGGCGGGCAGGCCGACGAGTTCGGCGAACGCGTCGTTGACGCGCGACAGGCGCGCGCCGACGTCGGAGACGATCGTGGGCACGGGCGAGCTCTGCGCCAGGGTGGCGAACCGCTCCTCGGCGGCGCGCAGCGCGGCGTGGGCGCGCTCGTCCTGCGGCAGCGCCAGCGACAGCACCCAGTAGTGCTCCCCCGCACCGGCACGGGCCACGGTTGCCAGGCCGGGACCGGGGCGGTCGGGGACGGGCCAGGCGACGACCTCGGTGCGCCGCAGGTCACCGCCGGCGGTGACGACGTCGGCGGCGCAGCGGGTGCGGCGCTCGCGCGAGAGGTGCCGGGCGTCCGGGCCGGAGCGCAGCAGGCGCGTGACGGCCACGTCGACGAGGTGGTCGGCGTCGATCCCGAACAGGTCGGCGGCGGCGGTGTTCGCCCAGCGGACGCGGGGGGTCTCGCGGCCGGCGGGCGCGTGCGGGCGGGACACCACGAGCACGGGTTCGTCGGCGGCGGCCGCGTGGTGCAGCAGCGCGGCGTCGACCCCGGCGGTGGAGTCGGGGCCTCCCCCGGGGTGGTGGCTGCGCCACGCCTCGTTCAGCACTGGTTCCGTCCACGGTGGTTCCCGGCGGCCCCCTCCGTGGGACCGCATCGGGGTGTTCATCGGCACGTGGAGCCACGAACTGATCCCCCCGGAGGTCACGGACGCCGGGCGACCGGCTGAACCGCCGCGACGAGCGCTGCGCTGCGTGACGTCGCCACGGGACGGGCCGCGCAGTAGGGTGCGGGCAAACGTCCGGTCCCCAGACCGGTCCGCCCCTGCTGGAAGGTTCCGCCGTGCTCACGGCGTTCTTCGCCGCGGCCGCGTGGGGGCGGGTCGGACTCGCCGCGACCCCCCTGGCGCTGTCGTGGTGCGTCCACGACCGGACGGGTTCCTGGTCCGGGGCCGGGTTGGCGGCCGCCGGTCTGGCGGTCTCCGAGGCCGTCGCGGGTCCGCAGACGGCCCGGCTCGTCGACCGGTTCGGCCAGTCCCGCGTCCTGCCCGTCCTCGCCCTGGCCCACGCGGGCGCCCTCGCCGCGGTCGTCCTGGCGCTGCCCGGGTCCGCACCACCGGCCGTCCTGCTCGCCGCGGGTCTGCTCGTCGGGGCGAGCCTGCCGCAGCTGGGGGCGTTCTCCGCCGCCCGCTGGTCGCACCGGCTGACCCCGGCCACGGGGTTGTCGCGGGCGTTCGCCTGGGACGCCGTCGCGAACTCCGCGGCGTTCCTGCTCGGTCCGGTCCTCGCGGCCCGGCTCGCCGCCGGCGGGCGGCCGGGCGTGGCCCTCGCCGGTGCGGCCGGTCTCGTCGCGTCCGGGACGCTGGTGCTGGCGCTGCTGCGCTCCTCGGCACCACCCCCCTCGGCACCCCCCTCGGCTCGCCCGGTCCGCGCCCCGCGGCTCGGGTGGCCCCGCGGGCTCCGGCTGCCCCTCACCGTGACCGCCTGCCTGGGCGTGCACTTCGGGGCGCTGCCGCTGGCGGTCGTCGCCGCCCGGCCCGGGGCGGCGGCGGGGTTGCTCGGTGCCGCCGGCGCCGGCGGGCTGCTCGCGGGAGCGGCCCTGACCCGGGCGCCCGACCCGCGGCTGCGCCCGGCGGCCCTCGCCCTGGCGCTCCTGGCGACGCCGCTGGCCGTGCCGGGCGTGCTCACCGGCCACGTCGCCGTCCTGGCCGCGGTCCTCGCCCTCGCCGGGGCCGCGGTCCCGCCGGTCGTCGTCGCCACGACCGTCGCCGTGCGTCGACGAGCCGCACCGTGGCAGCTCACGAGCGCGTTCGCGTGGTCGGCGTCGGTCTCGGCCGCCGGGGTGGCGGTCGGGGCGGCGCTCGCCGGGCAGGCCGTGGACCGCGTCGGTCCCCCGGGGGCGGCCGGGCTCGCGGCGCTGGCCGTCGCGGCGCTCGCCCTGGCGGTGGTGGGCCGGGGCCCGATCGCGCGGGGCGCCCGCCGCGACCCACCCGTCCGGTGAGGTCAGCCGTCGGCGCGGAACAGCACGAGGACGTCCTCCGTGCGCCAGGTCCCGGCCGTCGTCGTCCACTCCGCGACGCCCGCCGGCGGCGGGACCGCGGCGCTGCGCCAGCGCAGGGCCCAGGGCTGGGGCTGCACCGGTCCGGGATCGCGCCGGGCGTAGTTCCAGCGCAGCAGCTGCTGCAGGACGGGGTCCGCCTCCTCGATGCGCGTCTCGACGAGGGGCTGCAGGACGGCCGGGTCGGAGAACTGGTCGACGATCTCGCAGTCGCACGAGTACGCCAGCAACCCGATCTCCCCCGGCGCGGTGACGCGCTCGTTCCCCACGATCGCGCCGACGTCGGCGCCGATCGCCCGGTACTGGGCGGGGGTGGCGAAGTTGCCGAACACCGGGGGGTAGGCCCACGGCAGCGGCAACGCGGCCGCCGGCACGGACGCGGCCAGCCCGCCCACCGCGGCCAGGGCCGTGACGACGGGGACGACGTACCGGGCCCGGTCGTGCAGCAGCACCCCCAGCCCGAGCACGGCGACGAAGGACAGCGTCGCGGCGGGCGGCACGTAGTACCACTGGTACGGGGGCACGCCCAGGACGCTGTAGACCCCGAAGTACGCGACCCCACCGACCCCGAGGCCGGTGAGACCGCGCCGCACGGCGTCCCGTGTCCGCACGAGCCGGACGAGCAGGAGCACCAGGACGACGACCCCCAGCGCAGCGCCGGCGACGCCGACCCCCACGGCGACGGGGGTGTTGGGCCAGTAGTGCGTCCACAACCCCTGCAGGTAGGTGCGGTCGGGCCCGAAGTTCTTCTGGTTCGTCTTGATGACGAACGTGTCGGGGATGGCCGACCCCAGGAACCACCAGCTCACGGCGAACCACGGCAGCGAGACGGCGCAGCAGGTGAGGACGGCGACGTGCAGCCTGCGCAGCACCGGACCGGAGAACAGGGCCAGCACGACGATGAACACCACGGTGTCCAGCCGGGCCAGCAGGGCCAGGCCCGCCACGACGCCGTACAGGGCCGGCCGGCCGGCGACCCCGGCGGCCAGCAGGGCGAGGACGGCGGCGAACACGAGGACGACCTCGAGACCGACCGCGGAGACCAGCAGCGGGTTGGCCAGCACGACGACGACGGCCGCGCCGGCCCACCAGGCGGAGATCCCGGCGCGACGTGTCACGACCCCGGCGCACCCGGCGGCGACCGCGGCCAGCACCGTCGTCACGCCCCCCAGGGCCAGTTCCCCGTCCGCCCCCGCGAACGGCCCGACGAGGAGGAACCCCAGCGCCAGCAACCCCACGTTGAGCGGCGAGGTCGCGGAATTCGAGGTGATCCCGGGCGTCATCCCCCAGTGGAAGTGCTCGGCGAGGTTCCGCGCGTAGGCCAGCGTGATGTACGTGTCGTCGATGAGGCCCCGAGAGGTGGTCCACGACAGCAGGGCACCGACGACGGCGCCGAACAGGGGCAGAACCACCCGGGAGGAGGGGCGGGCGGGTGTGGGCACGGGGTGATCCCACCACACCCCGGACGCGACGAGGGCCGCCCCCGGTCGGGGACGGCCCTCGTCGTCGGTGCGCCGCAGTCTCAGACGGAGGTCAGCGACCGCAGCACGTACTGCAGGATCCCGCCGTTGCGGTAGTAGTCCGCTTCACCGGGGGTGTCGATGCGGACGACCGCGTCGAACTCCACGGTGCCGCCGTCGGTCTTGGTGGCGGTGACCTTCACCGTGCGGGGCGTGCGGCCCTCGTTGAGCTCGGTGATGCCGGCGATGTCGAACGTCTCGGTGCCGTCCAGGCCCAGCGAGGCCGCCGACTCCCCCTGCGGGAACTGCAGCGGGACGACGCCCATCCCGATGAGGTTGGAGCGGTGGATGCGCTCGAAGCTCTCGGTGATGACGGCCTTGACACCCAGCAGCGCGGTGCCCTTGGCCGCCCAGTCGCGCGAGGACCCCGAGCCGTACTCCTTGCCGCCCAGCACGACCAGGGGAGTGCCCTGCGCGGCGTAGTTCTGGGCCGCGTCGTAGATCGAGGTCTGCTCGCCGCCGGCGGTGAAGTCCCGGGTGAAACCACCCGAGACGCCGTCCAGCAACTGGTTCTTCAGGCGGATGTTCGCGAACGTGCCGCGGATCATCACCTCGTGGTTCCCGCGGCGCGAGCCGTAGGAGTTGAAGTCCGCGCGCTCCACGCCGTGCTCGGACAGGTACACGCCCGCCGGGCTGTCGGGCTTGATGGACCCGGCCGGGGAGATGTGGTCGGTGGTCACCGAGTCCCCGAGCAGCGCGAGCACGCGGGCGCCGGAGATGTCGGTGACCGGCGACGGCTCGGCCTGCATGCCCTCGAAGTACGGGGGCTTGCGGACGTAGGTCGAGTCGGCGTCCCAGGCGAAGGTGTCGCCCTCGGGCGTGGGCAGACCCTGCCAGCGCTCGTCACCGGCGAAGACGTCGGCGTAGTCCTTGACGAACATGTCCTTGCTGATGGCCTCGCCGATGACCCGCTCGACCTCGGCGGCGTCGGGCCAGATGTCGCGCAGGAACACGTCCTGGCCGGACTCGTCCTGGCCGATCGGGTCGTTCTCGACGTCCCAGTCCATCGTCCCGGCCAGCGCGTAGGCGATGACCAGCGGCGGGGAGGCCAGGTAGTTCATCTTGACGTCGGGGTTGATCCGGCCCTCGAAGTTCCGGTTCCCGGACAGCACGGCGGTGACGGCCAGGTCGTTCTGCTGGACGGCCGCCGACACCTCCTCCGGCAGCGGGCCGGAGTTGCCGATGCAGGTGACGCAGCCGTAGCCGACGAGGTGGAACCCGATCTTCTCCAGGTAGGGGGTCAGCCCGGCCTTGTCGTAGTAGTCGGTGACGACCTTCGAGCCCGGCGCCAGCGACGTCTTCACCCACGGCTTGCGGGTCAGGCCCCTCTCGACCGCGTTCTTGGCCAGCAGCGCGGCCGCGACCATGACCGAGGGGTTGGAGGTGTTGGTGCAGCTGGTGATCGAGGCGATGGCGACGGCGCCGTGGTCGATCTCGGTCTGCGTCCCGTCGGCCATCGTCAGGGCCACCGGGTTCGACGGGCGGCCGCTGGCCAGACCCGGCGCGTGCGGCTCCTGGCCGGCCTCGCTGCCGCTGGCGGTGGGGGCGTCGGAAGCCGGGAAGGTCTCGGCGAGCGCCTCGTCCTGCGCCGACGTGGGGGCCACGTAGTCGCCCAGGGCGGCGCGGAACGCGGCCTTGGCGTCGGCCAGGACGATGCGGTCCTGCGGGCGCTTGGGCCCGGCGATGCTGGGGACGACCGTGGACAGGTCCAGCTCGAGGTACTCGGAGTACTCGGCCTCGACCGCCGGGTCGTGCCACAGGCCCTGTTCCTTGGTGTAGGCCTCGACGAGGGCGACCTGCTCCTCGCTGCGCCCGGTCAGGCGCAGGTAGTCCAGGGTCACGTCGTCGATCGGGAAGATCGCGGCCGTGGAGCCGAACTCCGGGCTCATGTTCCCGATGGTGGCGCGGTTGGCCAGCGGCACCGAGGCCACGCCCTCGCCGTAGAACTCCACGAACTTGCCGACGACGCCGTGCTTGCGCAGCATCTCGGTGATCGTCAGGACGACGTCGGTCGCGGTCGCGCCCGCCGGGATCGCCCCCGACAGCTTGAACCCGACGACGCGCGGGATCAGCATGGAGACGGGCTGACCGAGCATGGCCGCCTCCGCCTCGATGCCGCCCACGCCCCAGCCGAGGACGCCCAGGCCGTTGACCATCGTGGTGTGCGAGTCGGTGCCGACGAGGGTGTCGGGGTAGGCCTGCAGCTCCGAGCCCACCTGACGGGGGAACACCACGCGCGCGAGGTGCTCGATGTTCACCTGGTGCACGATCCCGGTGCCCGGCGGGACGACCTTGAAGTCGTCGAAGGCCGTCTGGCCCCAGCGCAGGAACTGGTAGCGCTCGCGGTTGCGGCCGTACTCGATCTCGACGTTCTGCTCGAACGCGTCGGGGCGGCCGAAGACGTCGGCGATGACGGAGTGGTCGATGACGAGCTCGGCCGGGGCCAGGGGGTTGACCTTGGTCGGGTCCCCGCCCAGGGTGCCGACGGCCTCGCGCATGGTGGCGAGGTCGACGATGCAGGGCACACCGGTGAAGTCCTGCATGATGACGCGCGCCGGGGTGAACTGGATCTCGGTGTCCGGTTCGGCCTCGGGCTTCCAGCCGCCGAGGGCGCGGATGTGGTCGGCGGTGATGTTCGCGCCGTCCTCGGTGCGCAGCAGGTTCTCCAGGAGGACCTTGAGGCTGAACGGCAGCGTCGCCGACCCCTCGACCTTGTCGAGGCGGAAGATCGTGTAGTCCGTCCCGGACACTGTTAGGGTAGCCTTGGCTTCGAAGCTGTTGTGGCTGCTCACCGGGAGCTCCTCACTCGTCGTCCGACGTCGTCGCGTCGCACCGCGCCGTCGTCCTTGCCGTGCTCGATGGTCCCACCGTCGGTGGCGGCACCGTTCGCGGGGTGTCTCCTCGCGACCACTTATCTCGACATCAAGATACCACCGGTGGCGGGGCCGCGCCCGGGCACCACCACCGGCCCCGGGACGTCTCGCCGGGCGACGGACCACCCGGACGGGTGCACACGGACGCACCACACGCGGCTTGAACGGGGTCACGCTCGGTCATCACAGTGGGGGCACGCCCCAGCCGCCAGCCCCGGAGGTCCCCGATGCCCCTGCTCTCCCGCCGCCGCCCGCGCCACGTGCCCCGCCACTCGACCCGCGAGGTCTTCCGCGCCTGGCAGCCCGACGCGGTCGTCGACCTCGCCCGGGGGGAGTCCCCCGCCGACGTGCTCGAGGACGTCCTGCAGGCCCTCGACGGTCTCGACGTCCGCGAGCGCCAGGACGCCTGAACCCCGGTCAGCGCACGAAGCGCGCCACGCACTCCACGTGGTGCGTCATGGGGAACAGGTCGAAGGCGCGCAGGCCGTCGAGCCGGTAGCCGTGCTCGGCGAGGGAGGCCGTGTCCCGCGCCAGCGCCGCCGGGTCGCACGCGACGTAGGCCACGGCCCGCGGCGCGAGGGCCGCGATCGCCTCGACGACGACGCGGCCGGCGCCGGAGCGCGGGGGGTCCAGGACGACCAGGTCGGTGCGGCGGGCGGTCAGCTCGTCGTCGCCGAGCGCCTCCTCCACGGCCCCGGCCCACAGCTCCACCCGGGGGTGCTCGTGCAGCGAGCGCCGCGCGTCGCGCACGGCGCGCTCCTCGCCCTCGACGGCCAGGACCGTCCCCTCGGTACCGACCGCGTCGGCCAGCAGCGCCGTGAACAGCCCGACCCCGGAGTAGAGGTCGAGGGCGTGCTCCCCCGCCCGCGGCTCCAGGGCCGCCAGGACCGCCTCGCCCAGCAGGCGCGGGGCGGCGGGGTGGACCTGCCAGAAGCCCGCACCGCCCACGCGGAACGCGTGCTCGCGCTCGGTGTCCCCGACGCGCACGGTGACGCGCTCCCCGACCCAGGTGCGGCCGGAGACGCGGTGCAGGCCCTCGGGCGTGCGGACCGCGACGGAGGCGTCCGACAGCTTGGGCACGTGGGCGTGGGTGCCGGGCAGCGGGTCGACGACGACCAGGGGGGCCGCACCGTCGGACCCGGCGGCGACCTCGAGCGTCGCGACGTTGCCGAAGCGGGCGCCGAGGACGCCGGAACCGGTGACCGCGCGGGTGCTGATGGGGCAGTCCGTCAGCGGCACGACCTGGTGCGACCGGTGGGCGCGCAGCCCCGCCCGGCCCTCGGCGTCGACCGCGAACTGGGTCCGGGTGCGCCAGCGCAACCCCTCCCCGTCCGCGTCCGCGACGGGGGCCTCCTCGACCTCCACCGCGACGTCGAGCCCGGCGAGCCGGCGGAACTGCTCGGTGACGACGGCGGCCTTCAGCGCGCGCTGGCGCGCGGGGGCGACGTGCTGGAAGTCGCACCCCCCGCACAGGCCGGGGCCGGCGACGGGGCAGGCGGGATCGACGCGGTCGGGGTCGGCGGACAGGACGCGCACGGCGTCGGCCCGCCAGAACGAGGCCCCCTCGGCACCCTCGGTGACGCGGGCCAGGACGCGCTCGCCCGGCAGGGCGTGCCGGACGAAGACGACGCGGCCCTCGTGCCGGGCGACGCAGTGCCCGCCGTGGGCGATCGGCCCGACCTCGAGCTCCAGCTCGGTGCCGCGGGCGTCGGGACCGGCGGGAGCGGGTCGTCGGGAGCTGCGGCCCCGCCCGCCTCGACGGGCGGGGGCGGGGCGTCGGGCGGGGGTGCTCAC
Organism: Kineococcus mangrovi; assembly: GCF_041320705.1. Classification (NCBI taxonomy): domain Bacteria; kingdom Bacillati; phylum Actinomycetota; class Actinomycetes; order Kineosporiales; family Kineosporiaceae; genus Kineococcus; species Kineococcus mangrovi. The sequence goes on along the minus strand of NZ_JBGGTQ010000007.1, from coordinate 84,403 downwards.
GGGGTCTCCTCGGTGGTGCTGGTGCTCTGGCCGGGGCCGGGGCCGCGGTCGACGGGTCCGGGCCCGAAGGTGCCGCGGCGGACGGTGCCGGGGGCCTGGCGCTCGTCGCGGTCCTCCAGACCCGCCGAGCTGGACAGCTGCCAGGGGACGCTGGCGACCATGACGCCCGGCTGGTAGCGCAGCCGGGCCCGCAGCCGCAGCGCGGACTGGTTGTGCAGGATGGTCTCCCACCAGTGCCCGACCACGTACTCGGGCACGTAGACGATGACGAGGTCGCGCGGGTGGCGGGCCCGCAGCGCCTTGACGTGCTCCAGGACGGGCCGGGTGATCTCCCGGTAGGGGGAGTCGAGCACGGTCAGCGGCACCGGCACGCCGAGCGCCTCCCAGCGCTGCTGCAGCGCCGCGGTCTCCTCCGGCTCCACCGCGACCGTCACGGCCTGCAGGTCGGTGGGCTTGGCGGCGCGGGCGAAGGCCAGGGCGCGCAACGTCGGCTTGTGGAGCTTGGAGACCAGGACGACCCCCCGGACCCCCGTCGGCAGCGCCTTGGCCTTGGCGTCGGGCGCCACCTCCAGCTCGCGGCTGACGTTGCCGTAGTGGCGCCGGATGAGCTTCATGTTCACGAAGACGACGACCATCGCCAGGATCGCGATCCAGGCGCCCTGGGTGAACTTCGTCAGCAGGACGATGACCAGGACCGTGGCCGTCAGGCCCAGGCCGATGCCGTTGATGACGCGGGACCGGCGCATGCGCGCCCGGACCGCGGGGTCGGTCTCGGTCCGCAGGTGGCGGTTCCAGTGCCGGATCATCCCCGTCTGGCTCATCGTGAACGAGACGAAGACGCCGACGATGTAGAGCTGGATCAGCCGCGTCACCTCGGCGTCGAAGGCGACGATGAGGACGATCGCGGTCACGGCCAGGGCGATGATGCCGTTGGAGAACGCGAGCCGGTCCCCGCGGGTGTGCAGCTGCTTGGGCAGGAAACCGTCGCGGGCCAGGATCGAGCCGAGCACCGGGAAGCCGTTGAAGGCCGTGTTGGCGGCGAGCACGAGGATGACGCCGGTGGCCGCGGTGACGACGTAGAACGCGACCGGGAAGTGGTCGAAGACGGTGGCCGCCAGCTGGCCGATGACCGGGTCCTGCACGTAGCCCTCCCCCACCGGCACCCCGTCGCGCAGCAGCTGCCGGGCGGGGTCCTCCGCGAAGCGGATCCTCGTGATGCCGGCCAGGGCGATGATGCTCACCAGCATCGTCACGCTCGTCAGCCCGAGAAGGAGCAGGGTCGTCGCCGCGTTCTTGCTCTTGGGCCGGCGGAAGGCCGGCACCCCGTTGCTGATGGCCTCGACCCCCGTCAGGGCGGCCGCCCCCGAGGAGAAGGCCCGCAGGATGAGGAAGGCCCCGGCCAGGCTCGTCAGGCCGCCGGAGATGTCGTGCTCGGCGGTGAGGTCGAACCCGGCGCTGGGGGCCTCGGGCAGGTCCCCGAGCAGGTAGCGGGCGAAGCCCCACAGCGCCATGCCGATGATCGAGGCCATGAAGATGTAGGTGGGGACGGCGAACGCGGCCCCGCTCTCGCGCAGGCCGCGCAGGTTGGCCGACATCAGCACCAGCACCAGCGCGACCGCGAAGAGGGCCTCGTGCCCGCGCAGGGCCGGGACGGCCGCCGCCGCGTACTGCGCCCCGGAGGAGATCGACACCGCCACCGTGAGCACGTAGTCGACGAGGAGCGCGCTGCCGACGGTGAGCCCGGCGTTGGGCCCGAGGTTGACCGTGGCGACCTCGTAGTCGCCGCCCCCCGAGGGGTAGGCGTGCACGTTCTGCCGGTAGGAGGCGACGACGACGAACATGACCACGACGACGGCCGCCGCGATCCACGGCGACAGCGCGTAGGCGGCGATGCCGGCGATCGAGAGCGTCAGCAGGATCTCGTCGGGCGCGTAGGCGACCGAGCTCAGCGCGTCGGAGGCGAAGACGGGCAGGGCGATGCGCTTGGGCAGCAGCGTCTCGGACAGCCGTTCGCTGCGGAACGGCCGCCCGACCAGGACGCGCTTGACCGCATCGGTCACAGAGGGCACGTCTGCCGATGGTAGGCGCAAGACGGTAGCGTTCGGGACGTGCACTTCGTGATCATGGGCTGTGGCCGGGTCGGTTCCAGCCTCGCGGTGACCGTGGAGCAGCGCGGGCACAGCGTGGCGGTGGTCGACCAGGACGTCGACGCCTTCCGGCGCCTCGGCCCGACCTTCGCGGGCCGGCGCGTCACCGGTGTCGGCTTCGACCACGACACCCTCGTCGAGGCCGGCATCCACGAGGCCGGCGCCTTCGCCGCCGTCTCCTCCGGGGACAACTCCAACATCCTCGCCGCGCGCGTGGCGCGGGAGAAGTTCGACGTCGAGAACGTGGTGGCGCGCATCTACGACCCCGGCCGCGCCGAGGTCTACGAGCGCCTGGGCATCCCCACGATCGCCACGGTGCGCTGGACGGCGGACCAGGTGCTGCGCCGCCTCGTGCCCGAGGGGGCCCTCAGCGAGTTCCGCGACGCCTCCGGGCGCGTCGTGCTCGTCGAGCTGCCCGTGCACGAGGGCTGGGCCGGGCGGCCGCTGTCGGCCCTGGAGACCGCCGCGGGGGTCCGCGTGGCGTACCTGACGCGACTGGGTCAGGGGGTCGTGCCCGTCAAGGGCATGGCCTACCAGGAGGACGACGTCGTGCACGTCGTCGTCGCCGACGAGCGCACCACGTCCGCCGCGGCCGTGCTGGCCGCCGCACCGGAGGAGAGGGCCTGATGCGCGTCGTCATCGCCGGGGCCGGGATCGTCGGCCGCTCCATCGCCCGGGAGCTGCTGGGCAACGGCCACCGCGTCCTGCTCATCGACCGCAGCCCGGCGGCCATGAAGATCACCAGCGTCCCGGACGCGCAGTGGTTGCTGGCCGACGCCTGCGAGATCTCCAGCCTCGAGGAGGCCGAGCTCGCCGACTGCGACGTCGTCGTGGCCGCCACCGGTGACGACAAGGCCAACCTCGTCGTCTCCCTGCTGGCCAAGACCGAGTACGGCGTCCCGCGCACCGTGGCGCGCGTGAACAACCCCAAGAACGAGTGGCTGTTCGACGAGGCGTGGGGCGTGGACGTCGCCGTGTCGACGCCGCGGCTCATGACGGCCCTCGTCGAGGAGGCCGTGAGCGTCGGCGAGCTGGTCCGGCTCTTCACGTTCCAGCAGGGCCAGGCGTCGATGGCGGAGTACACCCTCGAGGAGGGCAGCCCGGTCCTGGGCCGCACCGTCGGGGAGGTCCGGCTGCCGGAGGACACCGTGCTCGTCGCGATCGTGCGGGCGGAGCGGCCGCTGCCGCCGAGCCCCGACGACGTCCTCGAACCCGGCGACCACCTGCTGTTCCTGTCGGTGCCGGACGCCGAGGCCCAGCTGCGCACCATCCTCGCGGCCGGCTGAGGGCCCCCCGCCGGGACCGTGGCCGGGCAGGACCGCTCCGAGGACGCGCACCGGGCCGCCGGCACCGGTGCACGAGGGGCCGGCGAGCGCGTCAGGCCTGCAGGGAGGCGGCGGTCCCCCGCCTGAACCGGGGGTCGGTGAACGTCGTCGCGTGGTCACCGGTGACGAGCTGGAGGCGCGCCCCGGGGACGGCGTCGGCGAGCACCTGCGGCCGGGCCGCCAGCGGGTCCTGCCCGCCGGCCACGACGAGCGTGGGCACCGCGACGCAGGTCAGGTCGATGCGCGAGGCGTGCACGACGTCGGCCTGCGCGGCGAGGGCGAGCAGATCGTTGCCGGTAGAGACCGCGAAGGCGCGAAAACCCCGCAGCAGCTCGTCGCCGAGCTCACCGGGGTCCGGCGCGCGCAACGCCTCGGCCAGTCCGGAGGCGGGCAGGGCGCGGGTGTCGACGCCACCGAGCTCGACGACGCCCGCCCCGACCCCGCCGACGACCACGAGACGGTGCACCCGGTCGGGGTGCTGCGCGGCGAAGATCAGGGAAACGACCCACCCCATCGAGCAACCGGCGAGGTCGACCTGCGGCAGTCCGAGCGCGTCGAGGACCTCCAGCACGTCCTGGGCCATCCGCGCCTCGCCGTAGGAGGCGCGGTGCCGTCCCACTCGTCCACGCTCAGCGTCAGCCCGTCAGCCCGTCAGCCCGTCAGCCCGTCGGACGTCGTCGGTCGGTGGGTGCGGTCGGGCGCCCGCAGGTCCGGGACGTCGGGCTGCTCGGGTGCGGGAGTGCTCACGGTTCCTCCGCCGACCAGGGGGCCGGGCCACGGTACGGCACCGGCAGAGAACCCGTCGTGGGGCGCAGGCCGTCGACACGGCCGACCCGGCCGACCCGGCAGCGAAGACCGACCCCACCCGTCGCAGGGGTGGCGTTCGTCGACGGGTCCACCCGCCGGTGCCCGAGAATGGGGCGGTGAGCACCACTCCCGTCCCCCCCGGCACGCCCCTGCAGTCCTACAAGCTGCGGCGGGGGCGCATGGGGGTCGAGCGGCAGGAGGCGCTGGCGACGCACCTGCCGCGCTTCGCCGTCCCCGCCGGCCCGGGGCGGCTGGACCTGTCCCACCTGTTCGGGAACGACTGTCCCGTCGTCCTCGAGATCGGTTCGGGGATGGGGGACGCGACGATCGCCATGGCGCAGGCCGACCCCGGCACGAACGTCCTCGCGGCCGAGGTCCACACCCCCGGGATCGGGGCGTTGCTGCAGGGGGTCCTCGAGCACGGGCTGGAGAACGTCCGCCTCCTGGAGGGGGACGGGCGGGAACTGCTCGACGCGCGCATCGGGCCGGGGACCCTGGCGGGGGTCCGGGTGTACTTCCCCGACCCGTGGCCCAAGGCGCGCCACCACAAGCGCCGGCTGCTGCAGGCGGGCTTCGTGGCGCTCGTGGCCGACCGGCTCGCCCCGGGCGGCACGCTGCACTGCGCGACCGACTGGGAGCCCTACGCCGAGCAGGTGGTCGAGGTCGTCGGGGCGGACCCGCGCTTCGAGCTGTCGCCCGACCGGTCCCGCCCGGCGTGGCGGCCGCTCACCCGGTTCGAGCGGCGAGGCCTGGCCCTGGGGCACGTCGTCACGGACGTGCTCGCGACCCGGGTCAGTCGACCTTGACGAGCCGGCGGCGCTTGACGGTCCAGCCCTCGGGCATGGTGCCCTCCTTCAGCATCCGCAGCGGGCACCGCCGGCACTTGTCCTTGGACTCGCAGCACTTCGACTTCGGCCACAGGTCCTTCTTCTTCTTGCCCACGCGCCGAAGGTAACAGGCTGAGGTAGGTGACCCTCACCGCACCTGCAGGGGGGTGCGCCCCTTCAGCAGCATCGCGCCCGCGACGAGGAGACCCAGCAGCAGCAGGGGCCAGCCCATCACCAGCTTCGCCACCGCCAGCCCGGTGGTGTTGTCCGTCAGGTACAGCGGCAGCTGCACGGCCACCCGCAGCACGTACCCGGCCAGCAGCAGCGCCGTCAGCTTCTGGCACAGGGCGACGATCCCGCGGTCGCGGCGCCAGGCCGTCGGCTCCTCGGTGACGGCCCCGACGAGGAAGCCGACGACGGGCCAGCGGGTGAGCATCGACACCGCGAACGCCACCGCGAGGGCGAGGTTGAGCAGGATGCCGGGGAGGAACACGTCCTGCGCCCGGCCGGTGCGCGAGGCCACGAAGGCTGCGACCGCCGTGACGAGGATGCTGCCGAGGGCGAACTGGACGGTCTCGCGGCGGGCGATGCGCACGACGAGCGCGACGAGCATGACCGCCAAGGACGCCCCGACCGAGGTCCACAGGTCGCTCGTCGTCAGCCAGGCGAGGAGGAACGCCAGCGGGGCCACGGCGGAGTCCAGCAGCCCGCGCCACCCCCCGAGCGTGGTCGACAGGCGCAGGCGGACCAGCTCCTCGACCGTCTGCGGACCCTCGGGCGCCGACGGTGCCACCCCTAGGCCCTCTCGGCCGTCTCGGCGCACACGAGCTCGTAGACCGGGTTGAAGATCACCCGCTGGCCGTCGTCGCAGGCCACGAGCCCCTTGGCCTTGACCCGGCGCCCCGGCTCGACCCCGGCGATGCGCCGGCGGCCGAGCCACACGAGCTGCACCGACCCGGACCCGTCGAACAGCTCGGCCTCCAGCGCCGGCACCCCGCCGCGGGGGCGCAGCGTCACCGAGCGCAGCGTCCCGCAGACGCACGCCCGCGTGCGGTCGGGGACCTGCCCGCAGGGCGTCCCGCCGTGGCGGAGGGCGTCCTCCTGGGCCTCCTCGGCGGCGAGGTCGGAGTTCGACGCGGTGAACCGCGCCAGAGCACGGCGCCACAGGGGCGCGCTCAGCACTGAGGACTTCGGCACGGCACTCACAGTAGGCCCTTCCGGTCGCCTGGGAGTCTCAACGTCACCCGCCGGGGCGGTGTTCCGGCGGCGTTCCGGCGGTGTGGACGCCGAGGACGTCAGCGGACCTCGGTGATCTCGGGTCCGCGCTCGAACGGGTCGAGGTCCGCGCGCCCGGAGGTCTCCCCGGCGGGCGCCTCGACCGGCGCGGGCTGTTCCGGCAGGGCCAGGGCGATCAGCTCGCGCGGGGCCATGGCCTCGTCCCCGCGGACGACGACGGCCTCGCGCACCACGCTCTCCAGCTCGGCGGCGGAGGCGGCGTCGTGCGCGGCGGGACCGCTGAAGACGGCGCGCAGGAACCAGCGCGGCCCGTCCACCCCGGCGAAGCGGGTGGGCTGGTGGGCCGTGCGGCCGTCCTCGGTCCGCACCGGCAGCCGGCACAGCAGCTCGCGCCCCAGCGGCCCGTCCTGCTCCTCGGCGGCCCCGCCCTGCTGGAGCACGGCCTGCGCGATCTCGGGACGGATCTCCTCCCACACCCCGCTGGTGCGGGGGGCGGCGAACACCTGCAGCTGGACGGTCGACCCGTTCATCCCCACGGTGACCGCGATGACCCGGCCCGAGCCCTCCTCGACCTCGAAGCGCAGCTCCATGCCCTCGCGCCCGACCAGGCGCAGCCCGCCGAGGACGAGTCGTTCGTCGGCCTCGTCGACCTCGGCGAGGTCGAACGGGCCGGCGGACCGGTCGAACGCCTCCGGCGCCGGCTCGGCCCGCGGCGGGGCGCCGGCCTCGGCGGCGGCCCGCGCCTCGGGGTCGTCGACGACGCCCGAGGAGGCCGAGGCGGTCTCGACGCCGGCCTCGGCCGCGGTCACCGACGCGCTGTCCTCGGCCACGTCCGCGCCGGCGGGACCGGTGGCGGGGTCGGTCGGGGTGGTCTCGGCGACCTTGCGGCGGCGGAAGAGGCTCACGGTCGCTCCTCGGGGGTGGGGGTGGACGGGACGGGGTGGACGTGGGCGAGCGCGTCGCTGCCGCCGGTGGACCCGTGCCCACCGGCGCCGCGCGCCGAGGCGGGCAGCTCCTCGACGGGCACGAAGTGGACGCGTTCGACGCGCTGGACGACGACCTGGGCGACGCGGTCGCCGACGCGCAGCTGCACCGCCTCGCGCTGGTCGGTGTTGTGCAGGGTGACGCGCACCTCCCCGCGGTACCCGGCGTCGACCGTGCCGGGGGAGTTCAGGACCGTCAGGCCGCGCTTGGCCGCCAGCCCCGACCGGGGCACGACGAAGGCGACGTGACCGGCGGGCAGCGCCAGGGACACCCCCGTCGGCACCGTGACGCGCTCGCCGGGCCCGACGACGACGTCGACGCGCGTGGTCAGGTCGGCACCGGCGTCGCCGGGGTGGGCGTAGGTCGGCAGGGCCTCCGGGGAGGCGAGCAGGACGGGCACCGGCAGGGGTGCCGGGACCTCCTCGGCCTGCGGGAACGCGTCGCTCACGGGGACCGACCCTACCCGTCACCCCCCGCCCGGCCCGCCCCTGCCCGGGCCCACCGGCCGGGTGCGCCGATCGCCGGCGGGTGTCGCGCGGGCACGACGCCGGGGACGACGCCGGGCACGCCCGCCGCGGCCCCGTCCCGGTCCCGCGCGTGCGACCCTGGGCGGGTGTCGAGCCCGACCCGCCCCTCCCCGCCCCCGCAGCCCGCCGACGGACCCACCGGCGCGGACCGCGCGTGGGACGGTCGGGAGACGTGGTGGCCGGCGGTCACGACCTGGTTGTCCTGGTTGCCCGCCGTCGTCGGCGGCGCACTCGTCGCCCTGCCGATCTGGGGCGGTCGCGGAGCCCTCGTCGGCGCGGTCCTCGGCGCCCTCCTGGCGGTGGGCGTCCTGCTGAGCCTGTCCTGGACCACGCGCCTGGACGACCGGGAGTTCCGGGTGGGGCGCGCCACGCTGCCGCTGTCGGTCGTCTCCGGGGTCGACGTCGTCACCCGGCAGGAGCGCCGGGACGCACTGGGGCCCGGGCTCGACGCCCGGGCCCACCTCGCGATCCGCTCCTGGGTCGGACCCGCCGTGCGGATCCACCTGGACGACCCGGGCGACCCCACCCCTTACTGGGTGGTGTCGACCCGCCGTCCGCAGCGCCTGGCCTCCGAGATCAGGCGGCGCAGTCGTTGCAGATGATGCGGCCGTCGCCGGAGTCGTGCAGCTGGCTGCGGTGCACCACGAGGAAGCAGCTCGAGCACGTGAACTCGTCCTGCTGGCGCGGGAGGACCCGCACCGACAGCTCCTCGTTGGACAGGTCGGCACCGGGCAGTTCGAAGCCCTCGGCCGCCTCCGTCTCGTCCTCGTCGACGGCGCCCGAGCTCTTGTCCGTGCGACGGGCCTTGAGCTCCTCGATGGAGTCCTCGTTCAGCTCGTCGTCGTTCTTGCGCGGTGCGTCGTAGTCGGTCGCCATGACCTCGCCTCACACTCCATGCCTTCTCGGCGTCCGTCGTCCTCGTCGTGCAGGACGTGCTGGTGATCCTGCTTCATCCGCCGGTTCCCGCGCGTCGTGCCGGCACCGGGTCCCCGGTGCGGCGGGGACAACGCCCCGACCGCCCGTTCCATGCCCGGGACCGGTCCTTCCCCGCCCCCTGCGTCCACCCGCGCTGCGCGCGAGCGAGCACGCATCATGACCTACCCGCGGCCCGGACTCGAACGGGGGCGGGTCGTGCCCGGCACCGCAAGCCCCCGCGGCCACGACCACCCGAACGGGTCAACGTCGCCGGAGCACCTGTCACGTGCGTCACTTCCGCGCTCCGGCAACGTCTTTCACGACCCGGACCGCGCGTGCACCCGTCAGGGGGACTGTCCACAGCCGGGACACCCTGGGAGTTGGCCGCGTGGCCGCCGGGCCGTAGTGTTCTCGCGTCCCCGCCGATCCGGCCGCCCGTCCCGCGCCCCGCGCCCGGGACGGAGCGCGCGGCCGAGAGGAGCTCCCGACGCCCCGCAGGGAGGTGCCGTGCCCGAGCACGAACCCAGCACGTCCGTTGAGACCTCGCCCACGTTCGTGGCCGAACTGTCCGACCGCGTCCAGCGCACCCGCGCGACCATCGACTCCGCCGCCGCCGCCGGCGACGACGACCTCGCCCAGGCTCTGCTGGACGACCTCGAGGCCCTCGTGGACCTCGCCGCCGCGCAGGACGTGGCGCTGCCCGACACCGTCGCCTACCTGGCCAGCCAGCCGGGACGCACCACGGTCGACGTCCGCCACACCGACGTCCGCACCGACGTCCCCGCCGGCGCGGAGTGCGCCCCGGCCTGAGACCGCCTCCCCGCGGCGGGACCGCACGCGAAGAGCCCGACCCCCCGCCGGGGGGTCGGGCTCTTCGTTGTCACCGGTCGAGGGGAGGCCTCACCCCAGGGCCAGCGCCCCGCGCAGGACGGGGTGCAGCCCGGGACCGGCGGCCAGCACCCCGTGCGGGCCGGCCGGCCCGCCCGCGAAGTCGGTGACGACGGCACCGGCCTCGCGGGCGACGAGCCACCCGCCGGCGAAGTCCCACGGGTTCAGGCCCAGCTCGTAGTAGGCGTCCACGCGCCCCGCGGCCACCGCGCACAGGTCCAGGGACGCCGTGCCGATGCGGCGCAGGTCGCGGACCTGCGGCAGCAGCCGCGAGAGGACCGCCGCCTGCTCGGCCCGCCGGACCGGGTCGTAGCCGAACCCCGTGGCCACGAGCGCGTGCCCCAGCGCCGGGCCGGCACCGGCGCGCAACGGGTGGCTGCCGCGGGCGTCGGTGAGCGAGGCACCCCCGCCGGCCTGCGCCGACCACGTCTCGGCCGCGGACGGGTCGACGACGGCGGCCGCCAGGACGGTCCACGTCGCCGGGTCCGGCGGCCCGGCCGGGTCGTGGGCCACGACGGCCACGCTGACGGCGTAGGAGCGCAACCCGTAGAGGTAGTTGACCGTCCCGTCGATGGGGTCCACCACCCACGTCAGCCCGCTCGTGCCCGCCTCGTACCCCTCCTCCTCGCCCAGAAACCCGTCGTGCGGGCGTGCGAGGCGCAGCCGCTGGCGCACGAGCTGCTCGGAGGCGGTGTCCATGGCGGTGACCACGTCGGTCGGGCTGGACTTCGTCGCAGCCACCTCCACGCGCTCGGGGCGACCGGCGCAGATCAGCTCACCGGCCGCGGTGGCGACCTCGACGGCCAGCCGCCGCAGGTCGGCGGGCGCGGGGTGCTCCACCGGTCAGGACCCGGCCGGGACCGGCGAGCGCCAGTCCTCACCCGTCGCCGCCGGCACCTGCGCCCGCAGGTTCCGGCAGCAGTCGACGGGGCAGACGGTGTGCGACGGCGCCAGGGCGCCGGCCACCGGCTGCTGCGGCTCCTCCCCGCGGGCCTGGGCCGCGCGTTCCTGCACGAGGTCGACGAGACCGGCGACGAACCGGTCGGTCGCGCCCACGGTCGCGGCGCGGGCGAAGGGCAGCCCGATCTCCTCGGCCGTCTCGGCCGCCTCGGTGTCGAGGTCGAACTTGACCTCCATGTGGTCGCTGACGAACCCGACGGGCGCCACGACCACCCCGGGCACGCCGTCCTCGTGCAGGGCGCGCAGGTGGTCGTTGACGTCCGGTTCCAGCCACGGCTGGCTGGGCGGGCCGCTGCGCGAGCAGTAGGCGAGGTCCCAGGCCAGTTCGCGGCCGACGCGCTCGGAGGCGCGGCGGGCCACCTCGGCGGCGACGTCGAGGTGCTGCCGGACGTAGGCACCACCACCGGCGGCGGGCGGGCCGGACACGTCGTTCATGGCGTCCGGGACGCTGTGCGTGACGAACACCACACGGGCACCGTCGCGGGCGTCCTCGGGCAGCCGCGCCACCGCGGCGGCGACGGCCTCGGCGTTGACGTCGGTGAAGGCCGGGTGGTTGAAGTAGTGCCGGACCTTGTCGACCTCGAGGCTGCGGCCCTCCTGCGCGAGCGTCCCCAGCGCCTTGCCGAGGTCCTCGCGGTACTGGCGGCAGCTGGAGTAGGACGAGTACGCGCTGGTGAAGACGGTGAGCACGCGGCGGGCCCCGCCCTCGTGCGCCTCGCGCAGCACGTCGGTGACGTACGGCTCCCAGTTCCGGTTGCCCCACAGCAGGGGCAGCCCGTCCAGGCCGCGCGCGTCGAGCTCGGTGCGCAGGGCGGACAGCAGCACCTTGTTCTGGTCGTTGATGGGGCTCTTGCCGCCGAAGTGCAGGTAGTGCTGGGCCACGTCCTCGAGGCGCTCGCGGGGGATGCCGCGACCGCGCGTGACGTTCTCGAGGAACGGCATCACGTCGTCGGGCCCCTCCGGCCCCCCGAAGGACAGCAGCAGGAGGGCGTCGTACGGGTTCGCGTCGCTCACGGCGTCATCATCCACTCCCGGGCCCGCACCGCGCCCGTCGGCCCACCCCGCGCGCGGACGTCTGCACGGGGTGGTGCCGGAGGTGGCAGAGTGCATCCGCGATGATGGCCCGCACCACGCTTCCTGGAGGGCGCCCCACATGCAGGACCTGAGGCTCGTCGGGGTCCACGACGACGGAGAGCACGTCGTGCTCGTCGGCACCGACGGCAGCCGCTACCGGCTGCGGGTGGACGAGGCGCTGCGCGCCGCCGTGCGCCGCGACCGGGCCCGGCTCGGTCAGCTGCAGATCCAGATGGAGGCGCAGCTGCGTCCTCGCGACATCCAGGCGCGCATCCGCGCCGGCGAGACGGCCGAGGAGGTCGCCGCGGTCGGTGGTCTGACCCTCGAGCACGTCCGCCGGTACGAGGGGCCGGTGCTCGCCGAGCGCGCCCACGTCGCGGGGCTGGCCCGTCGCACCCCGTACGGCCGCTCGGGTGTGGCCGGCACCCTCGACGACGTCGTGGTCGCCCGCCTCTCGGCGCGCGCGGTGGACCCCGAGGGCGCGCGCTGGGACGCCTGGCGCAGCGAGGACGACGGCTGGGTGGTGCAGTGCGAGTTCGTCGCCGGTGGTCGGGGCCGGGTGGCGCGCTGGGGCTTCGACCCCGCCGCCCGGGTGTTGTCCGCGCACGACGACGAGGCCCGCTGGCTCTCGGAGGAGGAACCGGCCGAGCCCGGTCCGCTGCCCGCCCGGCGCCTGGTGTCGGTGGCCGGTGACGGCCCCCGCCCCGCGTCGGCGACCGGGTCCGAGCGCGTCTACGACGTCGAGGCCGACGGGGGCGTGCGGGCGAGCGCGGGTCCGGGCCAGGACACCACCCACGACCTCCTGGACGCGCTGGACTCCGCCCGCGGGGTGCGCCCGGAGCAGGGCCCGGCCCCGCAGCCGGCGCCGTCGGCCCCCGCGGCCGACGCCCCGGCCGCGGCCGCGCCGCGCGTGGACGCCCTGACCGCCGACCCGCCCCCCGCCCACCCCGCGGAGTCCTCCCCCGAGGACGTCGTGGACCGGACCGTGCTGCCCGCGCCGGCGGGCGGGACCACCGGGGAGAGCCCGGAGGAGACCGACGAGCAGAACGACGGGCAGACCGACGGGCCGACCGACGGGCCGACCGACGGGCCGACCGACGAGGAGAGCGCCGGGCAGCCGGCGGAGGAGACCTCGACGAGCGTCGGGGGGCCCTCGGGGCAGGCTCTGGCCGCGGGACCCCGCGAGGACGACCCGGCGCAGGTGCCCGCGCCCTCGGAGGACACCCCACCGGGGACGGCGGACACGGCCACGCCGGACCCGCAGGCCGGCCTGCGCCGCCGCAACCGGTCCGCGCGCCGCGGGTCCGCCGCGGCCAAGCGGCCGAGCGTGCCGAGCTGGGACGACATCATGTTCGGGACGAAGAAGGACTGACGGGCACCGGGACGCGGACCCGGCGCTCCGACGAGGGGTGGCCCGACGAAGGCGGCGGGCCGCTCCCCCGGGTCCACGGACGTCACCGCCCGGCCGGGAGGGACGTCGGGCTGCTCGCCCTCAGCAGGGCACGGTGAACAGGGGCACGAGGCGTTCGGCGTCCGAGAGGGCCCCGTGCTGGCCGACGAGGCGCAGCGTCTCGGGACGCGCGGTGGCCGAGTTCACGACGGCGAGCTCGTCGCGCATGACGGCCAGGACGTCGCCGATGCGGGCGGCGACGCGGTCCTCGACGGGCCCGAACCACCCGGCCGCGACGGCCTCCGCACGCAGCAGCACCTCGGCGCCCGTCCCGAGCCGTTCCCGCCAGGTCTGCGCGACCTGCTGCGCCGCACCGGGTTCGGTGTAGAGCTGAACGGTCCGGGGTTCTCCCCCGACGTGCCGGACACCACGGAGCAGGTCGGGTTCGCGGGCCACGTCGAGGCGTTGCGGCGCGTGCACGTCGACCATGCCGTGGTCGGCGGTGACGACGAGCAGCGTGCCGCGCGGGAGCCGGCGGGCGAGGGTGCCCAGGGCCTCGTCGACGCGTTCGAGCTCGGCGGTCCACTCCCCCGAGTCCACGCCGGCGCCGTGCCCGGTGTGGTCCAGGCGCCCCCAGTACAGGTAGGTCAGCTGCCGCGGCGCCGAGCGGACCGCGGTGACCGCGGCGTCGACGCGCGCCTCGAGCCGTTCGGGGGTCCCGACGAACCGCCCGCCGCGCAGGGCGGCCTCGGTCAGGCCCGACCCGTCGAAGTGCGGCGGGGCCACGCGCGCGACGTCGACACCGGCCGCGGCGATGCGCTGGAACAGCGTCGTGCGCGGCTGCCAGCGCCGCGGGTCGACCGCGGGGTCCCACTGCAGCTCGTTGAGCAGGCGGTCCCGGTCGGGGTCGAGGACCTCGTAGCCGACGAGGCCGTGCCCCCCGGGGGGCAGCCCGGTGCCGAGCAGGCCCATGCTCGTCGCCGTCGTCGTGGGGAACCCGGCGGTCAGGACGCGGTGCAGCCCGTCGCCGCGCCAGCGCCGCATCGTGCCCGTGTGGCCCGAGCGCGCCGCGAGCAGCAGCTCGCCCATGCCGTCGACGAGGACGAGGCAGACCCGTTGCGCGGCGGGGAGGGCGACGTGCGGGGAGGGGGTGGGCAGGTCCGGGACGCCCAGGGCCCGTCCGACGGCGGGCAGGAGGTCGGCGAGGGTGTCCCGCCCGTACGCGGGTGCGGTCAGGGGCGCGGGGGCCATGGGGCGGTCAGCGACCGGCGACGGCCGACACGGCGCGCGCGAAGTCGAGCGCCGCGGTGACCGCGTCGGCCCCCTCCGCGGCGCTGGCGATCCGGACCGTGAGGTCGTCGCCCGTGAGCGAACCGGTGTAGCCGTGGTCGGCCTCGCAACCGGGGTCGGGGCAGGCGGCGGGTTCGAGGTCGACGCGGTGCAGGGCGCCCCAGCCGAGGGTGAGGCTGACCTCGACGGGGGTGGACCCCGGGCGGTGGTCCGCGGGCCGGGAGACGACCTGGGAGACGACGACGGAGTGCACCCGGGACAGGGCGACGGACTCGGTGGAGCAGACCGCGTAGGGCTCGCCGGAGGCCTCGTCCGGGCCGTGGTCGTCGGCGTGGGCCACGACGAGGCGGGCGGGGGTGGTGACCAGGACGGTGACGTGCCGGCGGACCTCGTCGGCGTCGAACGTCGTCTCGGGGTGCACGAGGTGGGCGTGGACGGGGTCACCGCCCAGGGCGGTGCGCAGGCAGTCGGCGACGAGCTCGGGGTAGTACCCGGCCCGGGCGAGGTCCTGCAGCAGGGCGACCGGCAGGTCGGAGCCGGCACGGGTGTCGGTGCGGTCGCGCATCCACCCATCATCCCGCACCGGCGGCGACCGCCGTGCTCAGGTGGGCAGCGTGCGGCGGTCGGGATCGGCGCGACCCTGCGGCGGCGCGACGCGGACGACGGCGTCGAGGCAGGTCAGCCCCTCCTCGGCGACGAGGACGGGGCTCAGGCGCAGCTCGGCGAGCTCGGGGAGGGCGTCGGCGAGGACGGCGACGCGGGCGATCACGTCCTCCAGGGCCGGCACGTCCAGGCGCGGGGACCCGCGGTGCCCGAACAGCTTGGGCGCGGCCTTGACCGAGCGGACGAGGTCGGCGACGTCGACGTCGGTCAGGGGCGGGATGCGGTGGGCGACGTCGCCCATGAGGTCCAGGGGGTCCCCCTCGACGCCGAAGGCGAGCACGGGCCCGAACAGCGGGTCCTCGGTGCTGCGGACGAGGCAGGGGACGCCGAGCGGGGCCATGGGCTGCACGGCCAGCGTCGTCACGGCCGCGCCGAAGACCTCCTGCATCTGCCCGACCGCCTCGCGCAGCGCCTCGGCGGTGGACAGCCCGAGCCGCACGCCGCGCAGGTCCTGCCGCCCCGACAGCTCCTCCCCGACCGTCTTCAGCGCGACGGGCCACCCGAAGCGCTCGGCGGCCCGGACGGCCTCCTCCGCTGCGCCCTGCCCGGCCCCGAACTCCGCGCGCGGCAGGAGCGGGACGCCGACGGCGGCGAGCAGCTCGACGCGCGCCCCGCGGTCCAGGTCGGCCCCGTCGGGGTGGGTGGCCAGCACCTGCTCGACGACGGCGCGCGCCCGGGTCAGGTCCACGCCGTCGGGGGCGACGGGGTGGCCGCGGTCCTTGCGGCGCCACTGCGCGTACCGCACCACCGAGGCCAGGGCGCGGACGGCGTCCTCCGGGGTGGGGAAGCTCGGCACGGACGGGCAGTCCTCGTCCGGGACCGGCGCCGCGCCGCCGGAGCCGACCCGGGCCGCCGAGACCGACCGGGTGCCCAGGAAGCACGTCACGCACGTCTTGCCGCCCTGCGCGGCGGTGCGGGCGACGGCCGTGGCGACGGCCGCGTCGACCGTGGCGGTGGGGGGCACCCAGCTGGCGACGACGGCGTCGACGTCGGGGTCGGCGAACGCGTCCCGCAGGGCCGCGGTGAACTCCTCGACGGGGGCCTCGGGGTGCACCGAGGTCGGCCCGTGGACGACCTGCAGCCCCCAGCTGACGCAGGCGTCGGCGGCGAGGGTCCCGAGGGCGTCGGAGTTGCCGACGATGGCGATGCGCGCCCCCTCGGGCAGCGGCTGCTCGACGGTCACCTGGGCGACGTCGAAGAGCTGGTGGACGTTCTCGACGCGGATGACCCCGGCCTGGCGCAGCATGCTGTCGACGACTTCGAACGGCACCTGCGAGCGCCGGACGGTGTGCCCGGGCGGCACGCCGAAGCCGGACGCGCCGGACTTGACGACGATGACGGGTTTGCGCCGGGCCAGCCGCCGGGCGACGCGGCTGAACTTGCGGGGGTTCCCCACGCTCTCCAGGTACAGCCCGACGGCGGCGGTGGCCTCGTCGTCGTGCCAGAACTGCATGAGGTCGTTGCCGGAGACGTCGGCGCGGTTGCCGGCGGAGACGAACGTGGAGATCCCCAGCCCGCGGCGGTGCGCGGAGCTGAGGACGGTGACGGCCAGGGCGCCGGACTGGCTGAACAACCCGAACCGCCCCGGCGGGGGGACCTCCTGGGCGAGGGAGGCGTTCAGGCGCACGTCGGCGGCGGTGTTCACGACGCCGAAGGAGTTCGGGCCGATGACGCGCATGCCGTTCGCGCGGGCGATGCGGACGAGTTCGCGCTGCAGTTCCACGCCGTGCGGGCCGGTCTCGGCGAAACCGCTGGAGACGACGACCAGACCGCGCACACCGGCTGCGGCGCAGTCGGTCACCGCGTCCAGGACGGTCGCGGGGGCGACGGCGACGAGGGCGAGGTCGACGGGTTCGCCGATCTCGGCGACGGTGGCGCGCAGGGGTACGCCGAGCAGTTCCTGGCCGGCCCCGGCGGCGTTCACGGCGTGCACGGTGCCGGCGAAGTCGCCGGCGAGCAGGTCGGCCAGCAGCCGGTGCCCGACGGTGCCCGGGGTGCGCCGGGCACCGACGACGACGACCGAGCGCGGGGTGAGCAGGGCCGTGAGGCTGCGCGCCTCGGCGCGTTGCTCGCGGGCCTGCATGACGTCCACGGAGCGTTCGGTGGGGTCGATGTCGAAGGAGACGTCCAGGACGCCGTCGGAGAAGCCCTGCCGGACCTCGAACCCGGCCTCGCGGAAGACGCCGATCATCTTCGCGTTCGTCGGCAGCACGTCGGCGGTGAACCGGCGGATGCCGCGTTCGCGGGCGGCGGCCGCGAGGTGCTCCAGCAGCACCGACCCGAGCCCGCGGCCCTGGTGGGCGTCGGAGATGTTGAAGGCGACCTCGGCCGAGCGGGGCCGCCCGAGGCGCACCGGGGCGGCGTCGAAGCGGGCGATGCCGACGATGTCGGGCCCCACCGTGGCCACGAGGGCGACCCGGTCGACGTGGTCGACCTGGGTGAAGCGGGCCAGGTCGCGCCGGGACAGCCGGGGCATGGGGGCGAAGAACCGGAAGTAGCGCGACTCGTCGGACTGGCGGTCGTGGAAGGCCGCGACGGCGTCGGCGTCGTCGGGCCGGATGGGCCGGACGTGGGCGGTGCCCCCGTCCCGCAGGGCCACGTCGGCCTCCCACCGGGTCGGGTAGCCCACGGGCGGCAGCGGCATGGTCCCGATCCTACGAGGATGGGCCCGTGGAGTACTCCGAGGTCCTGGCCGGGCGGCGCATGGTCCGCCGCTACGACGGCCGGCCCGTCGCCGAGGACGTGCTGGGCCGGGTCCTGGCCGCGGCGCTGCGGGCCCCGAGCGCGGGCAACAGCCAGGGCCGTGACCTGCTGGTGCTGCGCGCGGTGGCCGACCGCGAGCTCTTCTGGGGCACCGCGGCGGGCGGGCGGGCGCCGGACGCCTGGCTGACCGGCATGCGGACCGCGCCCGTCGTGGTGCTGCTGCTGGCCGACCCCGGGGCCTACGCCCGCCGCTACGCCGCCCCCGACAAGCCGGGCCCGGACCGCGACGCCGCCACCTGGGAGGTCGCCTGGCCCGACGTCGACACGGGCATGTCGGGGTTGCTGGTGCTGCTCGCGGCCGTCGACGAGGGGTTGGGGGCGTGCCTGTTCGGCGTGCCGTCGGCCGCGCACGGCGCGGTCCGCGCCGTCTTCGCGGTCCCGGCCGACCGGCGCG
This sequence comes from Kineococcus mangrovi, assembly GCF_041320705.1. Lineage (NCBI taxonomy): Bacteria > Bacillati > Actinomycetota > Actinomycetes > Kineosporiales > Kineosporiaceae > Kineococcus > Kineococcus mangrovi. Next base: position 66,213 of record NZ_JBGGTQ010000007.1, on the reverse strand, counting down.
TCGTCGCCGCGCTCACGCTCGGGCACCCGGCGGCCGGGGAGGCGTCGCGGCCCTCGCGGCGGCACCGGCGGACGGTCGCGGACACCGTGCACGACGGCCGGTTCGGCGTGCCCTGGACCCGCTGAGGCGCCGCGGGGCGGCAGAATGCGCCCATGCCCAGCAGATCCGCACCTCCGCCGTCCGACGTCCCCGAGCGGATCGTCGACATCGACGTCGAGCAGGAGATGCAGGGCGCGTTCCTGGAGTACGCCTACTCGGTCATCTACTCCCGGGCCCTGCCCGATGCCCGCGACGGGCTCAAGCCGGTCCAGCGCCGCATCCTCTACATGATGCAGGACATGGGGTTGATCCCCACCCGGGCGCACGTGAAGTCCGCCCGCGTCGTCGGGGAGGTGATGGGCAAGCTCCACCCGCACGGCGACGTCGCGATCTACGACGCCCTGGTCCGGCAGGCCCAGGCCTTCACCATGCGGCTGCCGCTGGTGGACGGGCACGGGAACTTCGGGTCCCTGGACGCCGGCCCGGCCGCCCAGCGCTACACCGAGGCGCGGATGGCGCCCGCGGCGCTGCTCATGACGACGGGCCTGGACGAGGACGTCGTCGACTTCGTCGCGAACTACGACGACCGGCTGAAGGAACCGGGCGTGCTGCCCTCGGCGTTCCCGAACCTGCTCGTCAACGGCGCCAGCGGCATCGCGGTCGGCATGGCGACGAACATGCCGCCGCACAACCTCGTCGAGGTCGTCAACGCCGCGCGCCACCTCATCCGGCACCCCGAGGCCGACCTGCCCGCGCTCATGCGGTTCGTGCCCGGTCCGGACTTCCCCACCGGCGGGCGCGTCGTGGGTCTGGAGGGGATCCGCGACGCCTACGCCTCCGGCCGGGGGACGTTCCGCACCCGGGCCAGCGTGAAGGTCGAGAAGATCGGGCGCCGCCAGGGTCTCGTCGTCACCGAGCTGCCCTACGGCGTGGGCCCCGAACGGCTCGTCGAGAAGATCGCCGACAACGTCAAGAACAAGCGGTTGCAGGGCATCGCGGACGTCACCGACCTGTCCGACCGCCGCAACGGCATGCGCCTGGTCATCGAGGTCAAGAACGGTTTCAACCCCGACGCCGTCCTGGAGCAGCTGTACCGCCTGACGCCGATGGAGGAGACCTTCGGCATCAACAACGTCGCTCTCGTGCAGGGGCAGCCGCGGACGCTGGGGTTGAAGGAACTGCTCGAGGTCTTCGTGGGGCACCGCGTGGACGTCGTGCGCCGGCGCACGCAGTTCCGCCTCGGCAAGGCGCAGGACCGGCTGCACCTCGTCGACGGCCTGCTGCTGGCGATCCTGGACATCGACGAGGTCATCGCCATCGTGCGCTCCTCCGACGACGCGAACGCCGCCCTGGCCCGGCTGGTCGAGCGGTTCTCGCTGTCGGAGACGCAGGGCCGGTACATCCTCGACATGCAGCTGCGCCGGCTCACCCGGTTCTCGCGGCTCGAGCTCGAGCGCGAGCAGGCCGAGCTGCGGGCGACGATCGCCGAGCTGCAGTCGATCCTCGACGACGAGCAGAAGCTGCGCACGCTCGTCAGCGACGAGCTCGGGCAGGTGGCCGCCGACCACGGCACCCCGCGGCGCACCGTGCTGCTGACCTCCTCGGGTCCGGCGACGGGAGCCGCCGCCGCGGCGCAGCTGGAGATCGAGGACGACCCGTGCTGGGTGCTGCTGAGCTCGACGGGCCTGCTGGCGCGCACGAGCTCGGCCGAACCCCTCGGCACCGAGGGGCGGCGTGCCCGCCACGACCTCGTCCTGGCGGCGGCCCCGGCCACGGCGCGCGGTGACGTCGGCGTCCTGACGTCCGGTGGCCGGCTCGTCAAGGTGTCCGTGCTGGAACTGCCGACGCTGCCCCCGGTGGCCGGCCGGCCGAACCTGTCCGGGGGGACGAGCGTGAAGGAGTTCGTGACGCTCGGCAAGGGCGAACGGGCGCTGACGATCGTGCCGCTGCCGGTGGCGGGCGTGGAGGACCCCGACGACCCGGGGTTCGCGCTGGCCACGGCGTCGGGCGTCGTCAAGCGCGTCGTGCCCGAACCCCTCGGCAACAAGCCCGAGGTCGACGTCATCGCCCTGAAGGACCTCACCGCGCGGCACAAGGACGAGGTCGTGGCGGCCACCGCCCTGACCACCGGCCGGGAGGACCTCGTCCTGGTCACCACCGACGCGCAGCTGCTGCGCTTCTCCGCCGCGCTGGTGCGCCCGCAGGGGCGGGGCGCCGCCGGGGTGGCGGGGGTCAAGCTGACCCCCGGGGCGCGGGTGCTGTCGATGACGGCGGTCGAGGCCGACGCCCCCGACGCGGTCGTGGTGACCGTCGCCGGGGACGGGGCCGGCGGGGTCTCGCAGGTCGGCTCGGCCAAGGTCACCCCGCTGTCGGATTACCCCTCCAAGGGCCGGGCCACCGGCGGGGTCCGCTGCCACCGGTTCGCGCGCGGGGAGGACACCCTGCTGCTGGCGTGGGCGGGCCGGGGCCCGGCCGAGGCCGCGACGTCGACGGGCAGCGCCGTGGCGCTGCCCGGTCCCCAGGGCCGGCGCGACGGGTCGGGCACCGCGCTGGACAAGCCCGTCGCCGCCGTCAGCGGGCCCCCCGCCACGAGCTGACGCGCAGCGTCCTGGTCGACAGCCGGGGTCCGGAGGCGGTAGGTCTGCTGGGCATGGCCGACGCGACCCCGGACCCCCTGGACGACACGCGCCCGACACCCCCCGACGGCACGTACCTCGCGGGGGTGCGGGCGGCGATCGACCGGGCCGCCCGCACCGCCGAGCCCCTGCGCAGCGAGCACGCCGGGGCGGGCGAGGAGGTGCTGGCCGCCACCGAGGCCGTCGTGGAGGGGTTCGGGGACGACCTGATCGCGCTCAGCCGCGCGCTGCACGCCCACCCGGAGGAGGGTTTCGCCGAGCACGGCTCCGTGCGGGCCGTCGCGGACCTGCTGGCCCGGCACGGCGTCGAGGCGCAGGTGGGGGTCCACGGCCTCGACACGGCGCTGCGCGCGGACGTCAGCGCCGGTGAGGGCCCCACCGTGGCCGTGCTCGCCGAGTACGACGCGCTGCCCGGCATCGGGCACGGCTGCGGGCACAACGTCATCTGCGCCACCGCGGTCGGGGCGTTCCTGGGGCTCGTGCACGCCCTGCGTTCCGGCGCCGTCGGCGGCACGGTCGTGCTGCTGGGGACCCCGGCCGAGGAGGGCGGGGGCGGCAAGGAGTTCATGGCCCGCGACGGCGCGTTCGAGGGCGTCGACGCCGTCGTCATGCTGCACCCGTTCTCCTACGACGTGGCGATCCAGCCGTTCCTGGGCCGCCGGCAGGTGCGGGCGACGTACCGCGGGGTGGCCGCGCACGCCTCGGCCCAGCCGTTCATGGGCCGCAACGCCCTGGACGCCGTCGTCGCGGGCTACAGCGGCATCGCGATGCTGCGCCAGCACATCACGCCGTCCGACCGCGTCCACGGCATCGTCGTCGACGGCGGGCAGCGGCCCAACGTCGTGCCCGCGACGGCGAGCGCGGAGTACTACGTCCGCTCGGCCGAACCCGCCACGCTGGTCGACCTGTGCTCGCGCGTGGAGCTCGTCCTGCGCGCCGCGGCCGCCATGACCGGCACCGGCGTCGAGCTGGAGTGGGACCGGCAGCCGGCGTACCTGCCGATCCGGGCCAACCGGGAACTGGCGGCGCGCTGGACGGCGCACCAGCGGCGGCGCGGCCGGACGTCCCTGCCGCCGGGCGTGGTGCCCGAGACCCTGTCGGGGTCCACCGACCTGGGGAACGTCAGCGTGCGGGTCCCGGCGATCCACCCGATGCTCGCGATCTCCTCCCCCGGCACCTCGCTGCACACCGCCGAGTTCGCCGCGGCGGCCGGATCGGCGACGGGTGACCGCGGAGTTCTCGACGGCGCGGTCGGGCTGGCGCTCACCGCCCTGGACGTCCTGGCCGACCCCGCGCTGCTGGCCGCGGTGCGCGCGGAGTTCGAGGGGGCCGGCGGGGTGCTGGACGTCGAGGAGTTCCTGCGGTGAACCCCCCGCCACGGTCGCGCCGGTAGCGCCGTGGCGAAGGCGGCACGCAGAGCTCGCACCTCCTCCCGCACCGGCGCGAGCGCCGCTGCGACGTCGACCGACTGCCCGCCGGCGTCACCGATGGGTGCCTCGACGTGCTGGCGAGGACGTCCACGTGCAGGCCCTGCAGGACCTGCCGCGGGTGCCGTAGCTGACGAGCGAGGCGGGTCCGTCCCGCCACTCGTGGGATCAGCGCGGCGTCGAGGTGGCGACTGCCTTGACCGCGAACACGGCCAGGACGCTGCCCGCCACCACCCGTTGCACCTGCATCGCCCGCGGGCGCGCCTGCAACCAGCGGGAGACGCCGGCTGCGCCCAGCACGATGGCACCGTTGACGGTGATCGCGACGATGATCTGCACCGCCCCCAACTGCAGGAACTGCTGCCACGTCGGTCCCGCGCCGGCGGTGATGAACTGCGGGAGCAGCGCCGCGTACATCAGCGCGATCTTGGGATTGAGCAGGTTCGTCGTCAGCCCCATGAGGAACAACCGCCGCCCGGAGTGCGGGGCCAACGAGGCAGGGGCGAACGGCGACCCACCGCCAGGACGCAACATCCCCCAGGCCAGGTAGAGCAGGTAGCAGGCACCCGAAACTTTGATCACGTCGAAGGCCGCCGGCACCGCGGCGAACACCGCCGACAACCCCGATGAGGCCGCGCCCAGGTAGACCACGAAGCCCGCTGCGACACCCGTCAAGGAGATCAGCCCAGCCCGCCGGCCCTGCGCGATGGACCGCGAGGCCAGGTACACCATGTTCGGACCCGGGGTCAGGACCATGCCCAGAGCGATGACGACCACCCCGCCCGCAGCTGCCCACGACACCACGACGCGCTCCCCACCACTGTCGAATCACCCGGTCAACACCTGGGACCTGGCTGCCGGCCTGGCTACCCAGGGGGGCTGCCCGCAGTCTCGTGCAGAATCACCTTGACCGTCCATCGCACGGTGACGGGTAGAAGCGTGAAGCAGAACAGCACGGAGGACGGTCGTGGACGAGCTGGCGTGCCTGCGCGCACTGCAGGCGGTGCACGTCCACGGCACCGTCACCGCCGCGGCCGGCGTCCTGCACCTGAGCCCCTCCGCCGTCAGCCAACAGATCAAGCGTCTGGAACGGGCGAGCGGTCGCGTCTTGACCCTCGCCAGTGGCCGCCGCGTCGTGCTGACTCCTGCAGCCCATGCCCTGCTGGAGACCGCGCTGCCCCTGGTCGACCAGCTGGCTCGCGTCCTCACCGACTGCGACTCGGGTGAGGACGGACCTGACCGACGGGCCCAGGTCGTGGGGCACGTGCGCATCGCTGCGTTCGCCACCGCCCTGCGCGCACATGTCGTGACCGTCCTGGCCCACCTGCGCCAGGAGCACCCCGGCCTGACGTGGTCGCTGGTCGAGATGGACCCCGACCGAGCCCTGCCCGCCCTGACCGCCGGCGCTGTCGACATCGCTCTCGTGCACCACTGGCAAGGTCAACCCGCCCCAGTCCATCCCAGCCTCACCGTCACCGGCGCCCACCACGACCCCGCCGACGTCATCTGTCGCCGCGACGACCCGCTGGCGGACACCACCCCAGGTGCTGACGACGAGGATCCGGACGTCGACACCGTCAGCGTGGAGCAGTTGACGACACGCGGGTGGGTTTCCACCGGAACGGGAACGGTCTGCCACGACTGGCTGCTGCACATGTTCGCCCGGGGTGGCCGACGTCCCGACATCGTCGCCGAGGTCCCCGATTTCACCCTCCACTTGGAACTCGCCCGGCACGGTCTCGCGCTGGCTCTCGTCCCCCGGATGGGGCGACCACCCCTGCACGAAGAGCTGACCACCCTCGCCCTACCCGAGGCCCCCGCCCGCGTCGTCAGCGTCGCCCACCGGAGCAACCAGGACGACGACCCCGCCATCACCCTGCTCCGCAGAACCTTGCTCTCGGTCCTGCACTGACCACGAGCACCGGGGGTGGGCAGGACGTGCCACCCTCAGATCAGAAGACCCGGTTCCACCTGCTGCAGGAGTCGGCGCGGCACGCCGGCCACGCCGACGTCGCCCGGGAACTGCTCGACGGGGCCGCCGATCTCGCCCCCTGGCCTTCAGAGGTAGTTCCCCGCCAGCGGCGCCGGATGCCACCGGCCGTCGCGCACGACCTGCAGGACCGCCTCGGTGCCGAGGTCGTCGCCGTGGCCCAGGACGGTGCGGCGCACGATCTCGCGCAGGTCGGCCCCCGTCACCCCCGGCGGCAGGTGCGCGGCGACGGCGGCGCAGTCCACGGCCCCCGTCCCGAACGGCCCCAGGAGGCGGCGCAGGATCGCCTCGCACGCCGCGCGGTCCGGGGCGGCGAGGTGGACGACGGCGTCGAAGCGGGCCGAGCGGGTCGCGGCGGCGTCCAGGGCGGAGGGGTCGTTGGTGCTGGCCAGGGTGAGGACGTCGCGGTACTCCTCGGTGCCGTCCAGGACGGCGAGGAAGTCGGCCAGCGCCGTTCCCCGCGCCCCCGCCTTGCGGTCGCCGAGGTAGAGGTCGACGTCCTCGAGGACCACGACGCACGGACCGAGGTCGCTCGTCTCCCGGTACACCTGCCGCAGCACGCTGGACGCCGCGGCGGCGTCGACGATGATGACCGTGAACTCCCCCGCCAGTTCCCGGGCCACGACCCGGCTGAGGGCGCTCTTGCCGACCCCGGGCGGACCGGCCAGCAGCACGCCGCGGTTGGTCCCCAGGCCCATGCCGCGCAACAGGTCCGCCCGCGTCGTCAGCGCGGCGACGTTCGCGTCGACCTCCGTCCAGACGTGCGCCGGCAGCACGAGGTCCTCGCGGCCACCGGGCCCCAGCGCCGTCGGTTTCAGCTTCAGCGGCAGGTGCGCGTCGGCGTGCAGGACCCGCCCCCGGTAGAACCCCTTGTCCCGGCGGGCGGTCGCCAGCAGCGCGTCGGCCACGGTGCGCGCCGCGGCGTGGTCGCCGGGGCGCGAGAGCACCCGCAGGGAGGCCGGCTGGGGTTCGTACTCGTGCTCGGCCAGCTGCACGACGACGTCGGCGTCGGCGGCCGTGCCGGCGGGGAAGAACGCCGCCGCGGAGGTGGGGACCGAGACGTGCTCGTCGAGCAGGTCGATGCGCTGCCACGTGGGTGGTTCGTCGTCCTCGACCGGCCCCAGGACCGCCGCGTGCAGCTCGACGAGGTCGGCCAGCGCGGCGCCGACCGACACGGCCCGGGTGTTCGTCAGGTCGACGCGCTCGGACACGAGCGCGGTGTGCGGCACCCGCAGGTGGGTCTCGACGAAACCGTTCGCGGTCGTCGGGGACCGGTCGACACCGGACAGCACCTCGCCCAGGACCGTCAGGGCACGGCGCACGTCGGCGGGTTCGGTGGACAGCCGGCGGGCGAGAGCGGGAGCGAGGCCGTCGGGGGTCGGGTCGTGGTCGGGCACCGGACGACGCTACGTCCCGCGCGGCCCGCGGTGCCAGGGACCGGCCCCGGGGACCGGCGTGCGGGGTGTCGGCCCGCCCGGGCTCAGACCGGGGTGACCGCCCCGTCGTAGGGGCGGAACTCCACGTCGGCGTACAGGTCCTCGCGCGGGTCGTGCCCGTGCTCGAGGTGGTCGCGCGACCCCCACACGTGGACGGGGACCCCCTCGGCGGAGATCGCGGGCCAGCCCGGGTCGCCCGTCGCGGCGAAACCGGTCCACGCCTGCACCACCCGCCGCGACAGGGCGGCGGCGGCCGGCGTGGGGAAGACCCCCCGCACCCGGGGACCGAGGCGCGGGACGCGACGGGCCAGCGGCAGGACGGGCACGGCGTGCAGGAACGGTTCCATCGCCTGCGGGTTCCCGAACGCGAACGGCACGTCGAGGCCGTGGGTCGCCCCGAACCGGCCACCGAGGGCCGGGGAACGCCACGTGAAGCGGGCCAGGTGCGTCCGGCCCCCGCGGGCGGTGTGGGCGCGGGCGAAGCGGCGCGAGGGTTCGGCGAACAACGCGTCCGACAGCAGCGCGTCGCCGAGCACACCGGGGTCGGCGCCCGGCAGCAGGGCGCGGTAACCCTCCACCGCCGAGGGCGGCAGCCCCACCGCGGCCGCGAACGCGGCCACGTCCTGCAGCGAGGAGGCGACCGGGGCGAAGCCGCTGCGGGAGAACAGCGTCCACTCGTCCGCGACGGTCTGGACGAGCAGGTCCACGGCCGGGTCGCCCCCGGCGCGGGCGCCCTCCATGAACGGACCCGCCACCACCTCGCCGTCGACGACGGGGTGGTACAGCAGCGGGACGGAGCCGCGGACACCGGCTTCGGGGTCGGACGCGAGGTCCTGGGCGACGGCGTCGGAGGCGGCGAGCAGCCGGACCGGCGGCAACCCGGCGAAACCCTCCCGGGTGGCGGGCACGCGCGCCGCGCGGGCGACCCGCTCGGCGATGCGCCCGGCCTGCGCCGCGGTGTACGTCTCCCCCGTCGTGCTCGCCGTGATCGCGCGGTGGAACAGCCCCCGGGCGGTGAGCGTGCACATGAGGGCCGCGACGGAGGCGGCGCCGGCGGACTGACCGGCGATCGTCACGCGGTCCGGGTCGCCCCCGAACGCACGGACGTTGTCGGCCACCCAGCGCAGCGCCGCGACCTGGTCGAGCAGACCGCGGTTGTGCGGGGCCCCGGGGACGGCCCCGAAACCCTCGAAACCCAGGCGGTAGTTCATCGACACGACGACGAAACCCCGGCGCACCCAGGCGCCGGGGTGGTACCCGGGCGCCGACCCGGACCCCGAGACCCAGCCGCCGCCGTGGATCCACACGAGCACCGGCAGGTCGCGGGGGAAGTCGGCCGGCACGTGCACGTCCACGGTGAGGTGGTCCGGGCCGGCGGCCGGGGACCAGCCGTAGCCCGAGCGCGGGTCCTGCGGGGCGACCGGCGAGGGGTCGCGCGCCTCGCGGACGCCCTCCCAGGGTTCGACCGGCGCCGGGGCCGCGAACCGGCGCACCCCGACGGGTGGTGCCGCGTAGGGGATGCCGCGGAAACCGACCACGCCGCGGTCGGCGGCCCGGCCGCGCACCCCGCCCGCCGTCGTGACGACGACCCTGGGCACGTCCGACACACCTCCACCGCCGTACTCGAGTTCCACGGATCCCTCGGCGAGGCCGGGGGGACGTCCCGCCGAGGGATCCTGGTCCCGAGGTTACAGCGCGAGCACGTCGGCGTCGGCCGAACGCGCCGCCGCGCGGCGCGCGTCCTGCGGCGAATCCGCCGCCAGCGCCGCACCGGCCATCTCGACGCAGGTGCCGAGGTCGGTCCGGGACAGCGCGAACCGGACCGCCGGCACCGCCGCCGCCGCCATCGACAGGCTCCGCACGCCGAGACCCACGAGGACGAGGGCGAGCAGCGGGTCGCGCGCGGCCTCACCGCACACGCCCACGGGGACCTCGACCGTGCCGGTGGCCTGGACCAGTTGCAGCACGGCGGGTTGCCACGGGTCGAGCAGGTCGGCGAGGTCGCCCTCGAGGCGGTCGGCGGCCATCGCGTACTGCGTCAGGTCGTTGGTGCCGATGCTGACGAAGTCGAGCCCGGCGGCCACGAGCTGGCGGGCCCGCAGCGCCGCGGCGGGGACCTCCACCATCGCCCCGACCGTCGGCAGCCCCGCGGCGCGGGCCTGGGCGGCGAACTGCGCGGCCTCGGCCGGGGTCGAGACCATGGGGGCCATGACCCACGGGTGCGTCCCGGTCCGCTCGGCCGCCGCGGCCAGGGCCGCGAGCTGCGTCGTCAGCAGTTCCGGGTGGCGGCGCGACGTGCGCAGCCCCCGGACGCCGAGCGCCGGGTTCTCCTCGGCGGCGACCTCGACGAAGGCCAGGGGTTTGTCCGCTCCGGCGTCCAGCGTCCGCACGACGACCTTGCGGTCGCCGAAGGCGGTGAACACCCAGGCGTAGGCGTCGGTCTGCTCCGCCAGCGAGGGCGCGCCGGCCCGGTCGAGGAACAGGACCTCGGTGCGGAACAGCCCCACGCCCTCGACGTCCAGCGCCGCGGCGCGGTCGGCGTCCTCGAGCGTCCCGACGTTGGCCAGGAGCTGCACGGCGGTCCCGTCGGCGGTCCGGCCGGGACCGCCGGCCGAGGCGGCCAGCGCCGCGCGGGCGGCGCGGCGGGCCGAGATCTCCGCGCGCACGGCGCGCGGCGGGTCGGGCGTCACCGTGCCGGCACGGGCGTCGAGCGCGACGTCCGTGCCCGCGGGCAGCGCCAGCGCCCCGGCGGCGCGGACGACGCAGGGGATGTCGAACTGCGCCGCGATGATGGCGGTGTGGCTGGTCGGCCCCCCCAGTTCGGTGACGATCCCGACGACGAGGGAGAGGTCCAGCGCCGCCGTGTCGGCCGGGGCGAGGTCGCGGGCCACGACGACCGAGGGACCGGTCAGCTGCGGGACACCGGGTTCGGGCAGCCCCAACACGCGGGCCACGACGCGGTCCCGGACGTCGCGCAGGTCCGTGACCCGCTCGGCGAGGTAGGGGCCGCTGGCGGCCAGCACGGCGCAGAACTGCTCGACGGCCTCGTCGACGGCGGTGGCCGGCCCGGACCCGGCCGCGAGCCGCTGGTCGACGACGGCGAGGAGCCCGGGGTCGGCGGCCATGAGGGCCGTGGCCTGCAGGACCTCGCCCGTCGTGCCCCCCGCCGTCTCCGCACGCCGGCGCAGTTCGGCGGCGACGGCCTCGAAGGCCTCCCGGACGCGGGGACCGGCACCGGGATCGGCGGGTTCGTCGGCCGGCGGACGGGCGGCCGGGGCGAGGACGACGGCCGTGCCCACCGCGGCCCCCGTCCCCACGCCCACGCCGTGGAGCAGGGGGTGGAGCTCAGGCATCGTGGTCGGTCTCGACCAGCTCGACGAGGGAGTCCAGCGCCGCGTCGGCGCCCTCCCCCTCGGCCGTGAGCGTGACCTGGTCGCCGTGCTTGGCACCCAGGCCCATGACCATGAGGATGCTGCGCGCGTCCACGGGTACGCCCTCGCCGACGGCGACGGTCACCGGCAGACCGGTGGCCGCGGCGGCCTGGACGAACAGCGAGGCCGGGCGGGCGTGCAGCCCCACGCGGGAGGCGACGGTGGCGGTGCGGGTGCTCATCTCGGGGGTCCTCCTCAGACGTTCACGGATCAGACGGTCGCGGGCTGGGCGGTGGCGGGGGCGGTCTGCGCCTCGGGAGCCTTGCGGTGGAACCCCTTGAGGGCGATGACGGCCACGGCGGTGACGGCGGTGCCGATGAGGATCGCCAGCAGGTACAGCAGGGGCTGACCGACGAGGCCGAACACGACGATCCCGCCGTGGGGGGCGCGCAGGGTGTTGCCGAAGGCCATGGTCAGGCCGCCGGTGAGGCCGGAACCGATCATCGCGGCGGGGATGATGCGCAGGGGGGCGGCGGCCGCGAACGGGATCGCGCCCTCGGTGATGAAGAACGCGCCGAGCAGGACCGCGGCCTTGCCGTTCTGCCGTTCGGCCTCGGTGAAGAGGTTCTTGCGGACGAACGTCGCGAGCGCGATGCCCAGCGGCGGGGTCATGCCGGCGGCCATGACCGCGGCCATGACCTTGAGCTCGACGGGGCTGCCCGAGGACGTCGCGACGGTGGCCAGACCGGTGGTGGCGAACGTGTACGCGACCTTGTTGATCGGGCCGCCCAGGTCGGCGGCCATCATGACGCCCAGGATCACGCCGAGCAGGACGATCCCGCTGCCGGACAGCGAGTTCAGGCCGGCGGTGAGTTCGTCCATGAGCCAGGCGATCGGCCGGCCGAGGACGACCAGCATGGCGCCGGCGGTGACGAACGTGGCGACCAGCGGGATGACGACGACGGGCATGATGCCGCGCACGGCGTTCGGCACCTTCAGCCGGGCGAGGGCCAGGGCCACGAAACCGCCGAGGAACCCGGCGACGAGGCCGCCGAGGAACCCGCTGCCGACGGTCACGGCGATGGTGCCGCCGACGAAACCGGGGGCGATGCCCGGGCGGTCGGCGATGCCGAAGGCGATGAACCCGGCCAGGACGGGGACGAGGAACCCGAAGGACGCCGCGCCGAGGACGAAGAGCAGGCCGGCCCAGGCGTCGGCGGACAGCGGGTCGAAACCGGAGATGAGGTCGGCGGCGGTGACGTCGGTGATCTGGTACCCGCCGATGAGGAAGGCGAGGGCGATCATGATGCCGCCGGCGGCGACGAACGGGATCATGTAGCTGACCCCGGTCATGAGCCACTGCCGCACGCGGGTGCCGACCCCGGCGTTCGAGGTGACCTTGGTGGCCAGGGCCGGACCGGCGGCCGGAGCCGGGGTGGAACCCTTCGGTGCGGCCTCGACCGCGGCGACCGCGGCGGCCACGACACCGGGGGCGTCGGCGACGGCCTTCTTGACGCCGACGTCGACGAACGGCAGGCCGGCGAACCGGTCCTTGTCGCGGACCTCGAGGTCGGCGGCGTAGATGACGCCGTCGGCCGCGGCGATGACGGCCGGGTCGAACGGGGCCGAGCCGGCCGACCCCTGCGTCTCGACCTGGACGTCGTGCCCGGCGGCCTTGCCGGCCTGCTCGAGGGCCTCGGCGGCCATGTACGTGTGGGCGATGCCCGTGGGGCAGCTGGTGATCGCGACGAACCTCATCGTCCGTACACCTCCGTCAGGACGGTCGAGGCCACGGCCGCGGCGTCGGGCGCCTGGAGGAGGGACTCGCGGAAGGAGACGTGCACGAGCTTGCGGGCCAGGGCCGCGAGGATCTGCAGGTGGTCGGCCTCGCCCTCGGTGGGCGCGGCGATGAGGAACACGAGGTTCGCCGGGCCGTCCGGTGCGCCCCAGTCGATGCGCTCGCCGGAGACGACGCGGCCGACGGCCAGGCTCGGGACCGTCACGGCCGCCGAGCGGGCGTGGGGCAGGCCGATGCCGCCGGGGATCCCGGTGGCCATCTGCTCCTCGCGGGCGGCCACGTCGGCGAGGAACTGCTCGAGGTCGGTGACGCGCCCGGCGGCGGCCAGCGTCTGCGCCAGCTGACGCGTCGCGTCGACGCGGTCGGTCGCCACCAGGTCGGTGAGGACGAGTTCGGGAGCGGTCAGGTCGGTCATCGCTGCAGGTCCTTCACGAGGGTGTCGGGATCGGGATCGGTCAGGGTCCGGACGGCGGTGGCCGCGCGGGAGGTCTCGTCCTGGCCCGGGACGGCACTGCCCGGGAGCAGGACGGCGGCGCGGCCCCAGGCCACGGCCGTCGCCAGGCGCTGGGCGGGGGTCCCGCTCGCGTGCAGGAAACCCGCGAGCGTGCAGTCCCCGGCGCCCACCGTGCTGAGGGGGACGAGGGGTTCTCCCCCGGCCCACACGACACCGTCGTCGCCGACGAGCAGGGCTCCGGCGCCGCCGAGGCTCACCAGCACCTCGCCCACACCGCGCTCACGCAGTTCCGCCGCGGCGGCGACGACGTCGCCCACGGTGTGCAGTTCGCGGCCGAGCAGTTCGGCGAGTTCGTCCTCGTTGGGTTTGAGCACGTCCGGGGCGGCCTCGACGGCGGCCCCCAGCGCGGGCCCGCTGGTGTCGACGGCGGAGCGGACGCCGGCGCGCCGGGCGGCGCGGACGAACCGCGCGTGCAGGTCCAGGGGGGCGCCCGGCGGCAGGGAACCGCTGCTGACGAACCAGTCCGGGTCGTCATCGAGGCCACACGAAACGCTGCGCTGCAACGACTCCACGTCGTCGGCCGTGAGTTCCGGGCCGGGTTCGTTGAGTTTGGTCGTGGTGCCGTCGGCCTCGACGACGGTGGTGTTCGTGCGGATCGTCCCGGTGATCGGGACGGTCAGCGCGCGCACCCGCTGCGGGGCGAGCAACGCCTCGAGGCGGGCGCCGTCGACCCCGCCCGAGGGCAGGACGGCGGTGGCCGGGTGGCCGTGCCGGGCCAGGGCGCGGGCGACGTTGACGCCCTTGCCGCCGGCCTCGACGGAACCGGCGAGGGCCCGGTGGACCTCGCCGCGGGTGAGGACGGCGAGTTCGACGGTGTGGTCGAGGCTCGGGTTCGGGGTGACGGTCAGGACCTTCACGCGCGCACGACCCGGGGGCCGGCGGCTTCGACGTCCCCGAGGATCTCGGGGTCGGTCGCGGAATCGGTGATCACGGTGTCGACGGCCTCCAGGTCTGCGACGTGGGCGAAGTCGTCGCGGCCGAACTTGGTGTGGTCGGCCAGCACGACGGTGCGCCGGGCGGAGGAGATGAGGGAGCGCTTGACGGCGGCCTCGGCGAGGTCCGGCGTCGTGAGCCCGTGCTCGACGGTGAGGGCGTTCGTCCCGAGGAAGCAGACGTCGGCGAACACCTCGGCGAGGGCGCGTTCGGCCCACACCCCGACCGCGGCCAGGGTCCGGCCGCGGACGGTGCCCCCCACGACGTGCAGGGTCACGTTCGGGCGGGTCGCCACCGTCTGGGCGACGACCTGGGCGATGGGCAGGGCGTGGGTGACGACCGTGAGCTCGCGGTCGGTGGGCAGCAGTTCGGCCAGGCGGGCCGTGGTGGTGCCGGCGTCCAGCAGCAGGGTGCCGCCGTCGGGCAGCTCGGCCAGGGCCGCGCGGGCGATCCGGTCCTTCTCCGGGCCGGCGACGTCCTGGCGGTCGGGGACGGCCAGCTCGGCGCCGAGCCGTTCGACGGGGATGGCCCCGCCGTGGACGCGGCGCAGGACGCCGCGGCGTTCGAGGACGGTGAGGTCGCGCCGGATCGTCTCGGGCGTCACGTCGAGCAGCTCGGCCAGCGCGGTGACCTCGACCCGGCCGACGCCGCGCGCCGCGTCCAGGATCGTCTGGTGCCGCTCCGGTGCGTACATCTACCTGCTCCTGCTGACGTCCTCGTCGTTGCTGACGTCCTCGTCGGGTCCGTTCTCGCCCGGTCCGTCGGGCTGGGACAGTTCTACGCCCGATACGGGCAGTAAGTCAACACATCGGACCCAAACAGACACCCGTTCTGTCCGGAACGCAGGACGCCCCCGGTTCGCGGTGAACCGGGGGCGTGCGCGGTGCGCGATCGCGCGGGGGACCTCAGGCGTCGATGCGGTCCCGGTCGAGGTTCTCGGCCCCGGCGATGATGAAGTCCTTGCGCGGGGCGACGTCGTTGCCCATGAGCAGCTCGAAGACGCGCTCGGCGACCGCCCCGTCCGAGACCGTGACCCGGCGCAGCGTCCGGTGCGCGCGCTCCATCGTCGTCTCGGCGAGCTGGTCCTCGTCCATCTCCCCCAGCCCCTTGTAGCGCTGCGGTTCCTTGTAGGTGCGGCCCCGGCGGGTCAGGTCGGTCGTCACGCGGCGCAGCTCGGCGTCGGAGTAGGTGTAGACCACCTCGCGCTCGCGCCGGCCGGCGCCGTTGACCTCCACGCGGTGCAGCGGCGGCACGGCGGCGAACACGCGGCCGGCGTCGATGAGGGGACGCATGTACCGGAAGAACAACGTCAGCAGGAGCGTGCGGATGTGGGCGCCGTCGACGTCGGCGTCCGTCATGAGCACGATCTTGCCGTAGCGCACCGAGGCCAGGTCGAAGCTGCGCCCGGACCCCCCGCCGACGACCTGGATGATCGAGGCGCACTCGGCGTTCTTCAGCATGTCCGTGACGGACGCCTTCTGGACGTTGAGGATCTTGCCGCGCAGCGGCAGCAGCGCCTGGTACTCCGAGTCCCGCGCGCCCATCGCCGTGCCCAGCGCGGAGTCCCCCTCGACGAGGAACAGCTCGGTGTTGGCGACGTCGTCGGAGCGGCAGTCCTTGAGCTTGGGCGGCAGCGAGGAGCTCTCCAGCGCGTTCTTGCGGCGCTGGGTCTCCTTGTGCAGCCGCGCCGAGATGCGCGACTTCATCTCGGTCACGACCTTGTCGAGGACCGCCCCGGCCTGCGCCTTGTCCTCCCGCTTGCCGCTGGTCAGGACGGCGTTCAGCTCCCCCTCGACGACCTTGCGGACGATCCCGCGCACCGCCGCCGTGCCCAGGACCTCCTTGGTCTGGCCCTCGAACTGCGGTTCGGCCAACCGGACGGTGATGACGGCGGTCATGCCGGCGAGGACGTCGTCCTTCTCCAGCTTCTCGTCCTTGCCGACCTTCAGGCGTCGGGCCTGGGCGTCGACCTGCGCCTTGACGGCCGCGTACAGGCCCTGCTCGAAGCCGGACAGGTGCGAGCCGCCCTTGGGGGTGGCGATGATGTTCACGAACGTGCGCACCGTCGGGTCGTACCCGGTGCCCCAGCGCAGCGCGACGTCCACCACGCAGTGGCGCTGGACGTCCTGCATGTCCATGTGGCCGGAGTCGTCGAGGACGGGCACCGTCTCGGTGAACGTGCCCTCCCCCTGCAACCGCCACACGTCCGTCACGGGCGCGTCGGGAGTGAGGAAGTCGACGTACTCCCCGATGCCGCCGTCGTGCTGGAACACCTCCTCGGTCACCTGCGCCGGGTCGCCCGAGCGCTCGTCGCGCACGACGATGCGCAGCCCCGGGACGAGGAAGGACGTCTGGCGGGCCCGCGCGGTGAGGTCGGCGAGGGAGAACTCCGCGTCCTTGAGGAACACCTGCGTGTCGGCCCAGTAGCGCACGCGCGTCCCCGTCGCACCGCGCTTGGCGCGACCGACGACCTCCAGACCCGTGGCCGGGGTGAAGGGGGCGTCGGGACCGTCGCCGGCGTACCGGCCGGGCGCGCCACGGCGGAAGCTCGTCGCGTACGTCTTGCCGCCGCGGTCGACCTGGACGTCGAGGCGGGAGCTGAGGGCGTTGACGACGCTCGCGCCGACGCCGTGCAGACCGCCGGAGGCCGAGTACGACCCGCCGCCGAACTTGCCGCCCGCGTGCAGGTGGGTGAAGACGACCTCCACGCCGGACAGGCCGGTGCGCTTCTCGACGTCGACGGGGATGCCGCGGCCGTCGTCGTGGACCTCGACCGAACCGTCGGCGTGCAGGACGACGACGATGTCCTGGCAGTGCCCGCCCAGGGCCTCGTCGACGGCGTTGTCGATGATCTCCCACAGGCAGTGCATGAGGCCGCGCGAGTCCGTGGACCCGATGTACATCCCCGGCCGCTTGCGGACGGCCTCCAGGCCCTCGAGGACGAGCAGGTTGGCGGCGGTGTACTTGTCCTCCGAGCCGGAGTTGCCGGAGGGGGTCGAGCTGGGGGGAGTCACCCGGGCAGGGTACGGGGCCGGGCCGACCCGGTCGCGGAGGCGCCCGGCGGCGCCGGTGTGACCGACGACACCTCCGCTAGGAGCGAACGGGTTGCTCCAACGGCGTGGGAACGCGCGCGAGCTGCCGAAGGTTGGGGAAGAGTGTCCGGTGGGAGCAGCAGCTGCCCGCCAGCGTGCACGACCCGGAAGGAGTCGCGGAGTGACCACCGCCATGACCACCCTCAGCCAGAGCCCCATGACCGCCTCGGACCGGTGCGACCGGTGCGGCGCACAGGCCTACGTGCGGGTCCAGCTCAACGCCGGTGGTGAGCTCCTCTTCTGCGCTCACCACGGCCGCGAGCACCGCGAGGCCCTGCGCGCCGCGGGCGCCGACATCCACGACGAGTCGCAGAAGCTCGCGGCGACGTCGTCGACGGCCGCCCTCGACGAGCGCTGATCCCGACCCCGCACGACCGGCGAGCCCGGCGTCACCATGGGTGACGCCGGGCTCGTCGTCGTCGCCCTGGCGATGGCCGTCGGCCTCGTCGGCATCGTCGTCCCCGTCCTGCCGGGCACCGTCCTCGTGGCGCTCGCCGCCCTGGCCTGGGCCTTCGCCGAGGGCGGGTGGGCCTGGGCCTGGTTCGCCGGTGTCGCCGTCCTGCTGGGCGCCGGTCAGGTCGCCATGTACCTGCTCCCGGGCCAGCGGATGACCCGCGCGGGCATCCGCAAGCGCACCCTGCTGCTCGGCGCCGTCCTGGGCGTCGTCGGGTTCTTCGTCGTCCCCGTCCTGGGGCTGCCGCTGGGCTTCGTCCTCGGGGTGTTCCTCGGTGAGCTGCTCGCCGCGGCCGACGTCCCCGACCGCGGCCGCCACGCCTGGCGCTCCACGGTCGTGGCGTTGAAGAACGTCGGCCTCAGCGTCGCCCTCGAGGGCGCCGCTGCCCTGGTGGCGAGCACCGTCTGGGTCGTCGGAGCGCTCACCCTGCGCTGACCCCGACCGGCTGGGCCCCGACCGACGACCGGCACCGCCTGAGCCGCACGCACGAACGGCCCGACCGGAGTGCTCCGGTCGGGCCGTTCGTTCGACGTGGACGTCAGTCCAGGTAGTCGCGCAGGACCTGCGAGCGCGAGGGGTGCCGCAACTTCGACATCGTCTTGGACTCGATCTGCCGGATGCGCTCGCGCGTCACGCCGTAGACCTTGCCGATCTCGTCCAGGGTCTTCGGCTGCCCGTCGGTCAGCCCGAAGCGCATCGAGACCACACCCGCCTCCCGCTCGGAGAGGGTGTCGAGCACCGAGTGCAGCTGTTCCTGCAGGAGCGTGAAGCTCACGGCGTCGGCCGGCACGACCGCCTCGGAGTCCTCGATGAGGTCACCGAACTCGGAGTCGCCGTCCTCGCCCAGCGGCGTGTGCAGCGAGATGGGCTCGCGGCCGTACTTCTGGACCTCGACGACCTTCTCCGGCGTCATGTCGAGCTCCTTGGCGAGCTCCTCCGGAGTGGGTTCGCGGCCCAGGTCCTGCAGCATCTGCCGCTGGACGCGGGCGAGCTTGTTGATGACCTCGACCATGTGCACCGGGATGCGGATGGTGCGGGCCTGGTCGGCCATGGCGCGGGTGATGGCCTGGCGGATCCACCACGTCGCGTACGTCGAGAACTTGTACCCCTTGGTGTAGTCGAACTTCTCGACCGCACGGATGAGCCCGAGGTTGCCCTCCTGGATGAGGTCCAGGAACAGCATGCCGCGGCCGGTGTAGCGCTTGGCCAGGGAGACGACGAGGCGGAGGTTGGCCTCGAGGAGGTGGTTCTTGGCGCGCCGGCCGTCCTCGCTGATCCACCACAGCTCGCGCTTGAAGACGGGGTCGATGTCGTCGCCGGAGTGCAGCTTCTCCTCGGCGAACAGACCGGCCTCGATGCGCTTGGCGAGCTCGACCTCCTGCTCGGCGTTGAGGAGGGCGACCTTGCCGATCTGCTTGAGGTAGTCCTTGACCGGGTCGGCCGTGGCCCCCGCCGTCGAGACCTGCTGGGCCGGGGCGTCGTCCTCGTCGTCGTCGCGCAGCACGAAGGCACCGCCGGCCTTCTTGCCCGCCTCGCCCTCGGGCGCCTCGACGGCGACGTCCTCGTCCGCCACGACCTCCTCGGGACCGACGTCCTCGAGGGGTTCGTCGACGGGCTCCTCGCCCTCCCCGCCCGGAGCGGCCTTGGCGCTCGTCGTGGCCGGCGCCTTGGCCGTCTTGGCGGTCTTGGCGGTGGACTTCTTCGCGGCGGTCTTCGCCGGGGCCTTGGTCCCGGCCGCCGCGGCGGGTGCGGCGAGCGCGCCGTCCTCGTCCTCGGCCGGGGCCACGGCGCGCTTGGCGGTGGGCCGGGCCGTCTTGGTGGCGGTGGCCGTGGACGTCGCACGACGGGCCGAGGCCGCCGCGACGGCGCGCTTGGGCGCCTCGGCGGGCACCTTCACGGTGATCCCGTTGTCGTCGAGGGCGCGCAGCACGGCCTTCATGCGCTGCACCGGCAGCTGGGCGTCCTCGCACGCCGCCCGGACGGACTGCGCGTCGACGTAGCCGTGGGTGGTTCCGTGCTGCAGAAGCTCCTGGAACGGAGCGGAAGCGAACTCTGGCGGGAGCGGCCGGGAGGTCGGTACCGACGACACGGACTGCCTTTCGTCGTGGGCGGAACGGGGCTGCGCGGGCAGCAGCCAGCAATGTCAACACCGGCGGGCGGGTGCTTATGCCCACGTGGGAGACAAACGCTGATTCTTGCACGGATCGGCGGACGAGGCGGCGCGACACCACCCGCGGGGCCCGGACCCCGCCGGCCGGGCTGCGCCCGGGGACTCAGTCCTCGGGCTTGACCGCCAGGACGGGGCACGGCGCGTCGAGCAGGATCCGCTGCGCGCTGGCGCCCAGGATGAGCTTGCCGACGGGGGTGCGCCGGCGCAGCCCGATGACGATGAGGGAGGCCCCGGACTCCTCGGCGGCGGTGATGAGGTCGTCGGCGGGGTCGTCGGAGTCGGGCACCTCGCGCACCTCGACCGACAGGCCGGCCTGCTCCAGCTCAGCGCGCACCGTGTCGTGGACGGCCGCGAGCTGCTCGGCCTCCTCGGCGTCGACCTCACGGCCCGGGCGACGGCTGTGCACCACCACCAGCGGTGCGGCCAGCCGGACGGCCGCCCCGCCGGCCCGCGCCAGCGCGGCCCTCCCCTCGGGGTTGGCCACGTACCCGACGACGATCCCCATGCCGCACCCTCCAACGTCGTAGACGATCCGGAACCGTACTACGCGCGGGCCTGCGCGCCGACGGGGCCTCCCGCACCGGTGGGGAGCGCCGGGGCGGGTGCCGCACCGGCGGCCCCCACCAGCGCGGACGGCCCCGGACCGTGGCGGACCGCACCGTCGAGCAGACCGGCGAGGCGGTGCCGCGGGTCCTGCCGCAGGGCCTGCTCGGCGCAGGCCCCCGCCCGCACGGGCCGGCCCGCCACCCGCTCCAGCCAGCCCGCCACGGCCCACGCCTGCGCCCCGCCCCGGCTCCCGCCGCACCGGGCCACCTGGACCGCCAGGTCCGCCGCCGCCCCCGCCCGCACCGGGTCCACCTCCTGCACCAGCGCGCGGGCCGGGTGCTCGGCGCCGCCGGCCGCCGCGGCGGCCCCCTCGGGCCGCAGGAGGTGGCGCCGGGCGCGGCGGGTCCCCGGCCCGCGGCAGCCGGACAGCAGCACGGCGTCACGCACCCCGACCTGCTCCAGGGCCCGCAGCAGCCGCCCGCACCAGCCCGCGTCGAGGACGGGCGCCGGGCCGGCGACCGCCTCCTGCACGGCGCGGTCGAAGGTCGCCACGAGGTCGCGCGCCTCGGCCGGGGGCACCGGCGCCCGGCGCGCGGCTGCGGCCCGCGCGCACCGGTCGGGGTCGGCCGGCGTGGACGGCGGCAGGCTCGCCGCGCGGTCCGGTGCCGCGGCGAACCCGCGCCAGACGGCCTCGGCCCGCACCCGGAGAACACCGCCGGAGGCCGCCGCGGTCACGGGCCGCTCCTGGCCACCGGGCGGGCAGCACGGGCCGGAGCACGTCAGGGTCCGCCACCGGCCGGCACCGACGAGCAGGTGGTCCCCCGCCGCCGGAGCGCCCGCGTCCCGCAGCGCCTCCAGCCCCGACCGGAGGGCGTGCGACGTCGCGGCCGCTCGCGCACCGGGCAGCAGGACGGCCGGCGTGGCCCGGGCGTCGGGGGCGTGGAGGACGACGAGCAGTTCGGACCCGGGCCGGGCAACCCGGCGCACCAGCCGCAGGCACTCCTCGGCCACGGCCCGCGCGGCGGCCCTCGACGCCGGCCCGTCCGCCGCGGCGGGCAGGTCCGCCCGCACCAGCAGCCCCGGGGAACGGCGGCCGGTCCCCCCATCGGGGGCGGACAGCTCCACCAGGAGCACCGAGTCGGCCGGGTGGAAGCCCAGGAGGTGGGGCAGGACGGCCAGCAGCTCGGCGGGACCGGACACCGGGAGCGGGGGCGGGGCGCCGGGTGGGGTGGGTCGGGAGGTGGAGGGCACGGGGTCACCCTGCGGCCGGCGCCGGACGGGGGCGGCCCGGCGTCCACAGCCGGGGGCCGGATCAGGGCCGGGCGCGCCTGGGGGGACGAGGTCGACCCGGTCCCCGCTCGTCCACCGCGGGGTCGGGCGTCATCGCGGGGTCGACACCGGGCACCTGGCCCGGTCGCGGTCCCCCGCGACCGCCGCGGCGCACGTAGTCGTCCGTCGCCGCCCGCACCGAGGTGGCGACGAAGGCGGCGACCAGACCGTCGTCCAGCAGCCCGACGAAGGACGTCCACAGCTCCGGGACCGCGTCCACGGGCGAGACCAGGTACGCCGTGCCGAGGGCCGCGGCGGCCAGGCGCCGACGACCGGCCCCCGTCCAGCGGCCCGTCACGGCGTCGCGGACCATCCACGGCAGCAGGCGCAGCCGCAGCGTCGTGCGCGCGTCCAGGGCGGGGGCCGCGCGCAACGGCCCCGCCGCCACGGCGCGGTGCCGCCTCACGCCGGGCCCTGCACCGCCTGCGCCGCTCCGGCGGTCAGCGGCGGCAGCGCGTGCTCGGCGTTCTTGGTGATGCGGCGGAACATGACCGTGTCCGCACCGGCGCCGACGGCGCCGCCCACGACCGGCAGCGCGCGCTGGGGCAGCCGCAGCAGCCCCCGCGCGCCGAACTTCGCGACGAGGCGGAAACCGACGCCCTTGTTGACGAGCATGAGGACGGGCCGCGGGACGCGGGAGGTGACCAGCGCGACCAGGCGCCCACCGGTCGGCAGCCCGGCGGACTTCAGGACGTCGGTGGCGTCCGCGCCGATGAGCGTGAGCAGGACGGCCGAGCGCACCTCGGGCTTCGTCGTGTCGTAGCCGCGCAGCTCCGCGATCGCGGCGACGGCCCGAACGGCGAGCACGTGGAAGCCGAAGACGTTGGCGGGCAGCGCGACGGGCAGGGTCAACAGCCCGCCGAGACCCGTCACGAAGCCGTTGCCGGCCACGAGCCGGGAGTGCTGACGCACGACGGCGTGCACGGCGGACTCGGTGCTCGGGTGCTCCGCGCGCGCGGCCCGCGCGACCTCGGCGGCGCTGTCGAACGGCCCCAGACCGTCGATGCCCACCTTCAGCAGCCGCGTCACCAGGTCGACGGACCGCTGCTCGAGCGCGGAGGGCTCGGCCTCGGAGGACTTCTTCTCGTGGCGGCTCACGGCCTCGACGCTAGCCGGTGCCGCGCCGGGCGCCAGCCGGGGAACGCTCCTCAGCGGGCGGGGTCCTGCTCGCTGAGGTAGGCCGCGACCTCGGCGACCCCGCCGTCGACGTAGCGGCGGCGCGCCCACGGGCGCGGCGGGCGCTGGGCCGAGGCCACCGGCGGGCGGTCGGCCTGCGGGAAGCGCGCCGGGTCCAGGTGGCGACGCAGGGCGCGGCGGTCCCGCAGGAAGGGCACCACGAACAGCGCGAGGAGGCACATCTCGAGGAAGGTGGACATGCTTCCTCCTCGGCAGCCCGCCGCCGGAACTTCACCACCGGACGCACCGGCCGACCGCGGGGTCGCGCGGGGCGGGTGGCCTGGTTGGATCGCCCGGTGCCCGATCGACCCCGACCCACCCGTCGTCCGCGCGGCACGCGCCCGCCCGCGCCCGCCTCCGCCACCCCCGTCGAGGGCGAGGAGGCGATCGCCACGGGCACCGTGCGCCTGGAACGGGACCCCGACGACCCCGACGGCTGGACGGTCCTCGTCAACGGGGTCCCGAGCTCCTACGTCGACACCGCCGACCCCACCCGGCTCGTCTTCGAGTACCACCAGTGGACCGCCGCCGTCCTCGACGCCGTGCACCCTCCCGGCCCCCTGCGGGCCACCCACCTCGGCGGGGCCGGTTGCGCCTTCCCGCGCTGGCTCGCGGCCACCCGGCCGGGCTCGCGCCAGCTCGTGCTGGAGGTGGACGCCGAGCTGGTCGAGGTCTACCGGCGCAGCTTCGGCGCGAGCGGCCCGGCGGGCTTCAAGCTGCGGGCCGCGGACGCGCGCGCCGGGCTGGCGCCGCTGCCCACCGGCAGTCAGGACGCCCTCGTGCGGGACGCGTTCGCCGGGGACGCGGTCCCGGCGCACCTGCGCACCGTGGAGTTCCTCGCCGAGGTCGACCGCGTCCTGGCCCCCGGCGGCCTGTGGGTGGCCAACCTCGCCGACCGCCCCCCGATGCCGAACTCCCGGGCCGAGCTCGCCACGGCCTTCGAGGTCTTCGCCCACGCGGCCGTCCTGGCCGAACCGGGGGTGTTCCGCGGCCGCCGGTACGGCAACGCGCTGCTCGTGGCGTCGCAGGAGGAGCTGCCCCGGCAGGCGCTGGTGCGCGCCCTGTCGGGGGGTGCGGCCCCGGCCCGCCTCGTCCTCGACGACGACGCGCGGCACTTCTGCGCGGGATCGCGCGTTCTGCACGACGAGCTGCCCGACGCCCCGGACGACGAGCCGGGCCCCCCACCCGCACCCCCGGAGGACACCCCCGCATGAGCACCACGGCCGAGACCGCCGCGCAGGCGGGCGGCCTGACCGGGTTCGTCCTCGACACCGTCGACACCCTCGGGGCCCCGGGGGTGGGGGTCCTGAGCTTCGCCGAGGTCGTCTTCCCCCCGATCCCCAGCGAGGTGGTGCTCCCGCTGGCCGGCTTCCTCGTCCAGACGGGTGCCCTCAACGCGGTGGCGGTCCTCGGCCTCGCCACGGCCGGGGCCTACCTGGGCTCGCTGGTCCTGTACTGGCTCGGGCACGCGGTGGGCCTGGAGCGGGCGGCCCGGATCGCCGGGCGGGTCCCGCTGATGGACGCCTCGGACGTGACGAGGTCCGCCGACTGGTTCCACCGCCACGAGGGGCTGGCGGTCTTCACCGGTCGCTTCGTCCCGGGCGTGCGCAGCCTCGTCTCGCTCCCGGCGGGAGCGGCCGGCATGAACCTGGTGAAGTTCTCGCTCTTCACCGTCGCCGGCAGCGGGATGTGGAACGCGCTGCTCATCGGTCTCGGGATGGCGCTGGGCACCCAGTACGAGCTCGTGGAGCAGTACGGGCACTACCTCGACTACGCGTTCTACGCCGCGATCGCCGGCGTCCTGGCCTGGGCCGTGGCGCGGCGGGTGCGCAGCCGCCGCGCCGAACGGGCCGGCGCCACCCGCTGAACCCCCCGCACGCGAGGACGGCGGTGACCCCGAGGGGTCACCGCCGTCCTCGCGTGCGGGGGGCGCTCAGCCCTGCGACTCGGACCCGTCGCCGGACCACTCCACGTGGAAGGACCCGTCGCGGTCCACGCGCTTGTAGGTGTGCGCGCCGAAGAGGTCGCGCAACCCCTGGACGAGCGCGGCCGAGGACCGTTCGCGGCGCAGGCCGTCGTAGTAGGCCAGCGCCGAGGAGAACCCGGGCGCCGGGATGCCGGCGTTCACCGAGTGCACGACGACGCGGCGCCAGGCCTCCTGGCCCTTCGCGACGGCGTCGGCGAAGTACGGGTCGAGCAGCAGCGAGGGCAGCTCCGGCGACTTCGCGTAGGCGTCCTTGATGCGGTCGAGGAACTTGGCGCGGATGATGCAGCCGCCGCGCCAGATGGTGGCCATGGCCCCCGGGTCGACGTCCCAGCCGTACTCCTGCGAGCCGGCGCGGATCATGTCGAACCCCTGCGCGTACGCGACGACCTTGGACGCGTACAGCGCGGCCCGGACGTCGTCGACGAACTGCTCGGCGTCGGCCTGCTCGACGAACCCGCCGGAACCCTCCGCCCCGCCGGCCGGGCCGGGCAGCACCGGCTGGGCGGCCTTGCGCTGCTCGGCGTGACCGGACAGGGCGCGGGCGAAGACGGCCTCGGCGATGCCGGAGACGGGGGTGCCGAGGTCGAGGGCGGTCTGCACCGTCCAGCGGCCGGTGCCTTTCTGCTCGGCCTCGTCGAGGACGACGTCGACGAGCGGGACGCCCTCCTGGGTCGGGTCGTCCTTGTCCAGGACGCGGGCGGTGATCTCGATGAGGAAGCTCTCCAGGTCCCCGGAGTTCCACGCGGTGAAGACCTCGGCCAGCTGCTTCGGGGTGCGGCCCAGACCGTGGCGCAGCAGGTCGTAGGCCTCGGCGATGAGCTGCATGTCGGCGTACTCGATGCCGTTGTGCACCATCTTGACGAAGTGGCCGGCGCCGTCGGGACCGACGTGCGTCGCGCACGGGGTCCCGTCGACGGAGACGGCGATGTCCTCCAGGACGGGCCCGAGCGTGGCGTAGGCGTGCTCGGACCCGCCCGGCATGATCGAGGGGCCGAGCAGGGCGCCCTCCTCGCCGCCGGAGACGCCGACGCCGGCGAAGTGGATGCCCTTCTCGCGCAGCGCGGCCTCGCGGCGGCGGGTGTCGAGGAAGTGCGCGTTCCCGCCGTCGACGAGGATGTCGCCCTCGGACAGCAGCGGGGCCAGCTCGTCGATGACGGCGTCGGTGGGGGCACCGGCCTTGACCATGATGATGATCGTGCGGGGCGAGGACAGGGAGTCGACGAACTCCTGCGTCGTGTACCCGGGGACGAACGTCCCCTCGTCGCCGAACTCCTCGACCAGCGCCCTGGTCTTGGCGTCGGTGCGGTTGTGCACGGCGGTCACGTACCCGTGCCGGGCGATGTTGCGCGCCAGGTTGCGGCCCATCACCGCCAGCCCGGTCACGCCGATCTGCGCCGTGCCGGCCTGCGCCCGGCCGTCCTGTCCCTGGGTCTGCTCGCTCACGCGCCGCATCATGCCGTGCCGGTCCCGGCGCGGGAACCGCGGGCCCGCAGCACGTCGCGGACCCGGGGCACCACGACCCCGTCGCGGGCCATGAGGGCGCGGGTCTGACGGCGGCTGACGAGGATCCCGGCGACCCCGAGGGCCCACAGCGGGAACTGCAGGGCGAAGGCGACCTTGAACGCCCCCAGGGAGTACGTCCCCGGCGTCCCCGCGCCCTGGGCGTCCAGCAGCACGCCGACGAGCAGGATCAGCACGACCGAGGCCGTGAACCCCATGACGTTGGTCATGCCCGTGGCCCCGCCGAGGCGGTGCGCGGGGTTGGACGTGCGGGCGTAGTCGAACCCGACCATCGACCCGGGCACGCCCGTGGCGGCGACGACGACGAGCAGCGCGAGCAGCGCCAGCGGGGCGCGCCCGGGCCACAGGAGCACGACCGCCCACACCACCGCCTGCGAGCCCACGACGGTGAGCACGAGCCAGGAGCGCCGCAGCGGGTGGCGGGCGACGAACGCGCCGAAGACCGGGCCCGCCCCGGCCGCCGTGACGGTGTAGAGCGTGAGCAGCGCGCTGGCGCCCGCCGGGCTCAGCCCCTGCCCGGAGACGAGGAACGGGAAGCCCCAGAGCGTGGCGAAGGCGTTGCCCGAGAACGGGGTCGCCCAGTGCGACCAGAGCCCCAGCCGGGTCCCGGGGTGCCGCAGCGCCGCCCGCAGGTCACCGCCCACCTGCCGCAGGGACCGGGCGACGCGCGGGTTCTCCCGCCCCGGCGGCACGTCGCGCAGGACGAGGACGGACAGCACCGCGGCCAGCAGCGTGAAGGAGGCCAGCCCCGTGTAGGCGCTCGTCCAGCCCGGCCCGTGCAGCAGCGCCACGAGCGGGACGAAGCTGAACACCTGGCCCAGCTGGCCGAACAGGCCGACGAGCTGGGTCGTGACGGGCACGCGCGAGGGCGGGAACCAGTTCGTGACGACCCGCAGGACGCTGACGAACGTCGCCGCGTCCCCCGCCCCGACCAGGACGCGGGCCAGGACGGCCTGCCACGTCTGGGTGCTGAGGGCGAGGACGAGCTGGCCGGCGCCCATGGTCGCGGCGCCGAGGACGACGAGGCGGCGCGGACCCCACCGGTCGATGAGCACCCCGACCGGCACCTGCAGGGCGGCGTAGACGAGGAACTGCAGCACCGCGAAGCTCGACAGCGTCCCCGCCGTGATGTCGTACCGGTGCTGGGCGTCGAGACCGGCGGCGGCCAGCGAGGTGCGGTTCGCGACCGTCACCACGTAGGCCAGGGCGCCGACGGCGAAGACGAGCCAGGCCCCGCGCACCCCCGTCGCGGGCCGGGCGCTCACGGCCGCACCGCCCGGAGGCGGTCCCCGGCCCGCCGGACGTGCTCGCGCACGAGGTCGGTCCACGCCTGCTCGTCGTCGCCGAGCAGGGCCGCGCGCTGGGCCTCGTGGTCGGCGAGCGCCACGGCGGTCCGGTCCGCCGAACCCCGCAGGTTCAGCACTCCCATGCGCATCTGCCGGTCCCGCAGGGAGTCGTAGACGCCGGCGAGCACCTCGTTGCCGGCGGCGCGGACGACCTCGGCGTGGAAGGCGCGGTCGGCGGTCGCGAAGTCCCACGTCGTCCCGGCGGAGGCGGCGCGGCGCATGGCGAGCAGGTGGGGGGTGAGGCGGTGGACGAGCTCGCCGCGCACCGCCCAGGCGCGGCGGGCCGCGTGCACCTCGACGAGCTCGCGGGCTTCGAGCACGTCCTCGACCTCGGCCGGGGAGACCGGGACGACGAGCGCACCGCGCTTGGGGATGAGGCGGACGAGCCCCTCGGCCTGCAGCCGCAGCAGCCCCTCGCGCACCGGGGTGCGGGAGACGCCGAGCTCGTCGGCGACCTCGCCCTCGGTGAGCAGGTGCCCTCCGGGCAGCGTGCGGTCGAGCACGGCCTGCTTGACGTGGGCGTAGACGCGGTCGGCGGCGGGCGGGGCGCCCGGGACGCGAGCTGGGGCGCGGGTGGTGTCCATCGTGCATCCATGCTAGCTGCATGTCAGGACACATCCGGCCGATGCCTCGCGCAGCGCGGGGTGAGCCCGCGCCTGGACCCGCGGCCTGGGCGGAGCCGCGTCAGCCGAGCGCGGCCACCGCGGTGCGCAGGTCGGCGACGAGACCGTCGTAGGCGCCCTGGCGGTCGTCGTCGGGCACCCGCAGCACCGCCGAGGGGTGGATCGTGCCCAGGAACGTCTTCTCCCCGCGCGAGGTCGACAGCCGCAGCACCTGACCGCGGTCCTTGGTCACGCGGAAGTCCTTCGGCAGCAGCGCCTTCGCCGCGGTCGCCCCGAGGCACACGATGACGTCGGGGTCGACGGCGGCCAGTTCGGCGGCCAGCCAGGGGCGGCAGGCGCCCACGTGGCCCACGTCGGGACTGGCGTGGATGCGCCGCTGGCCGGGGGCCTTCTGCGTGAACCGGAAGTGCTTGACCGCGTTCGTCACGTACACGTCGGCGCGGTCGACGCCCGCCTCCTCGACCGCGCGCTGCAGCAGGCGCCCAGCCGGGCCGACGAAGGGGATGCCGCGCCGGTCCTCCTGGTCGCCGGGCTGCTCACCGACGAGCGCCAGGCGCGCGGTCGGGGAGCCGGCGGAGAAGACGACCTGCGTCGCGGGCTCCCACAGCTCGCAGCCCCGGCAGCCCGCCGCCGCCTCCCGCAGCTGCCCGACGTCGGCGCCCGCGGGCACCCACTCCTGCGCGCCGGGTCGCTCGACCTTGGTCGCCATCCCTGTGCCCACCCTCACCTCCGGGCCCGCCGGCGGCGGGCGCTCACGACCAACCTCCACCCCCGCACCGGCCGGCGCCCGGCGACGCACGGGCTCAGCGGTTGCCGCCGCCGTCGGGCAGGTCGTTGCCGACCGCCAGGGTCGCGCTCGCGCGGCGCACGGCCCGGTCGGCCCCGCTGGGGTGCGCGGCGAGCACGTCGTCGAGGAACCCGTACTGCACGACCAGCTGCGCCGTCGCCGACGTGCGGGGGCCACGTCGCAGGTGCCACCACCAGTCGGCGATGTCGCCCCAGCCCGGCGCCGACAGCGACCCGCCGAACTGCTGCACCGACAACCCCGCGCACAGGTTCGCGAAGGACAGCCGGTGCGCCAGTCCCCACCCGGCCAGCGTCCCGGTGAGGAACCCCGCGCCGAAGACGTCCCCGGCCCCCGTCGCGTCGAGGGCGTCCAGCCGCAGGCCGGGGACCTGCGCCCGCTCCCCCGTGCCCGCGTCGACGGCCAGGGCGCCCTCGGACCCGCACGTCACGACCGCCACCGGGACCCGTTCGGCGAGGGCCGCGACCGCGGCGGACGCGTCGTCGGTCCGGGTGTAGCGCATCGCCTCGACGTGGTTGGGCAGGAACGCGTGGCAGTGCTCCAGCCCGGCCAGCACGTCGGGGTTCCACCGCGTGGAGGAGTCCCACCCCACGTCGGCGAACACGAGCGAACCCTGCTCCCGCGCCCGCAGCACCCACGGCTGCGGGACGGCGGCCAGGTGCACGAGGGCGGTGCGCGCGGCGGGCACGTCGGCCGGTTCGTCGAGCGGTGCGGGGTGCTCGTGGGTGACCATCGCGCGGTCGCCGCCGTAGGCCAGCGACACCGTGACGGGAGAGTGCCAGTCCCCGACCCGGTAGGAGGTCGACAGGTCGACACCCTCCTGCTCCCCCAGGGTGCGCCAGCAGAACTCCCCGTAGGCGTCGGTGCTGAACGCCGCCGACAACGACGTCGACAACCCCAGCCGGGAGGCGGCGACGGCCATGTTCGCGATGCCGCCGGGGCACGAGCCCATCCCCGACGTCCACACCTCGGTGCCCAGCCGGGGTTCGGAGTCCAGCCCGGTCATGACGATGTCGAGGAACACCGTCCCGCGGACGTGGACGTCGAAGGGGGGTGTCGGCTGCACCCCGGCATGTTGCCAGCGGCGCTCGGGCCGGACCAGGGGGAGGATGGCGCCATGGAGCACAGAACCCTCGGCAACAGCGGGACCTCGGTGTCGAACCTCGCGCTCGGCACCATGACCTTCGGCCGCGAGAGCGACCGCGACGTCTCCTTCGAGCAGCTCGACACGTTCCTGGCCGCCGGCGGGACCCTCGTCGACACCGCCGACGTCTACGGCGGCGGGGTCTCGGAGGAGATCATCGGCGCATGGCTGGCCGAGCGACCCTCCGACGTCACCGAACGGGTGGTGCTGGCCACCAAGGGCCGGTTCCCCACCTCCGGCGAACCCAACGGCGTCGGCCTGTCGCGCCGGCACCTGACCCGTGCGCTCGACGCGTCGTTGCGCCGGCTGGGCGTGGACGCCGTGGACCTGTACCAGGTGCACGCCTGGGACCCGTGGACCCCGCTGGAGGAGACCCTCGCCACGCTGGACTCCTTCGTCCGCGCGGGCAAGGTCCACCACGTCGGGTTGTCGAACTTCACCGGGTGGCAGCTGCAGAAGGCCGTCGACGTCGCCGACGTGGGCGGGTACTCCCCCCCGGTAACCCTGCAGCCGCAGTACAACCTGCTCGTCCGCGAGATCGAGTGGGAGATCGTCCCGGCCGCGGAGGAGAACGGCCTCGGGCTGTTGCCCTGGTCGCCGCTGGGCGGCGGCTGGCTGTCCGGCAAGTACACCCGCGACAGCACGCCCACGGGGTCCACCCGACTCGGGGAGAACCCCGACCGCGGGGTGGAGGCCTACGCCAAGCGGAACGCCCAGGAACGCACGTGGGCGGTGGTGGACGCCGTGCAGCGCGTCGCCGAGCAGCGCGGGGTGCCGATGGCGCAGGTCGCCCTGGCCTGGTTGTCGGCGCAACCCGCCGTGAGCTCGGTGATCCTCGGGGCGCGGACGACGCAGCAGCTCACCGAGAACCTCGGGGCGGCCGACCTGGAGCTGGAGGCCGCTGAACTCGCGGCCCTCGACGAGGCGAGCGACCCCGAACCCGCCGACTACCCCTACGGCGGGCCGGGGTCGACCCAGCGCTCGCGCAAGCTCACCGGCGGGCGCTGACCCGCCGGGGACCGCACGTCAGTCGGCCGGCGCCTGCTGCCCCATCGTCCCGGGGTGGTGGGCGTCGTCCGCCTCGTGCGCGGGCGGTGTCTCCTCCCACCCGCGGTGGGCCTCGGCGGCCAGGCGCTCGGAGTTCTCCAGGTGCTCGGCAGCGGAGACCTGCTCGGCGTCCGCCCCGCCCGGGTTCTCGTCCTCGTGCGTCACGACCTTCTCCTCCCTCACCGCTCGCGCGGCTTGTCGTCCGCGGCGACGGCCTCGCGCCGCCCCATCGGTTCGCTCGGCCCGACCGTCGTGTCCTTGTCGGTCTGCTTCTCGGACTCGGCGTTGACCTCCGCGCCCAGCAGGATCGCGTAGCTCGTCAGCCACAGCCACATGAGCAGGATGACGACCCCGGCGCTGGCGCCGTAGTTCTTCGTGTAGGAGGTACCGCCGGCCACCGAGATGTAGACCGAGAAACCCGCCGACACCACGAGCCACAGCACGGTGGCGACCGCGGCTCCGACCGAGACCCACTTCACGCGCGGCGCATCGCGGTCCGGCGCGACCCGGTAGACGACCGCGAGGGCGATGGCGATGAGCCCGAGCAGGAGCACCCAGCGGAGCACGTTGACGACCACGGTGACGACGCCCCCGGCGCCCAGGGCGCTCAGCAGCACCGGCAGGACGCCGATGAACGCGATCGCCAGGAGCATGAAGACGATCGCCCCCAGCGTCAGCAGCAGGGCCGTGCCCTTCAGCCGCAGGAAACCGCGCGTCTCCTTCTCGTCGTAGGCCAGGTTCGTCGCCGCCATGAGGTTCTGCACCCCGCTGGAGGCGCTCCACAGCGCCAGCAGGACCGCGACGACCGCGGTGACACCGGCCGCGGACTTGCCGTCGGAGATGGTGCGCACCTGGTTGACGACGAGGTCGCGGGCCGCGTCGGGGATGGCCTCGATCCCGTTGATCTGGTCCGCGATCGTCTGGGTGTTGCCGAAGATCCCCCAGACGAGGAACGCCGCGGTCAACGCCGGGAAGATCGCCAGGAAGGCCTTGAACGCCACCCCGGCCGCGAGCAGGGGCACCTGGTCGTCCTTGGCCTCGGCCCAGGCCCGCTTGGTGACGGCGAACCAGCCGCGGCGCGGGATCTGCTGCGGGGACTCGGCCCGTTCCCCGTGGTCCCCGCGGCCCTCGTGCTGCACCGTCGGGTCGTCGCGCTGCGTCGTCCTGCTCATGGCACACAGGGTGCTCCGAACCCGCCGTTCCCGCACGGCGGCGCGAAACCGCGAGCTCCAGGGGTCGCGCGGCACCGGAGCGGCAGGTCAGGCGGCGGCGGCCCGTCCGGCGACGAACGAGGCCCAGAGGGCGGCGTAGGCGCCGTCGCGCTCGAGGAGGTCGACGTGGCTGCCCTGCTCGAGGACCCGGCCGTGGGCGAGGACGACGATCCGGTCGGCGCGGGCCGCCGTCGAGAGCCGGTGCGCCACGACGATCGTCGTGCGCCGGCTGGCCGCGGCGTCGCTGGCCGCGGCGATGGCGGCCTCGGCGGCGGGGTCGAGCGCCGCCGTCGCCTCGTCGAGCAGGAGGACGTCGGGGTCGACGAGCTCGGCGCGGGCCAGGGCCACGAGCTGGCGCTGGCCCGTGGACAGGTTGCGGCCCCGCTCCCCGACGACGAACCCGTACCCGCCGGGCAGGGCGGCGATGGCGGCGTCGGCCCCGACCGCGGCGGCCGCGGCCCGCACCTGCTCGGACGTGGCGCCGGGACGGGCGTAGGCGATGGCCTCCTCGACGGTCCCGTCGAACAGGTAGGCCTCCTGCGGCACGACGCCGAGCCGCTGTCGGTAGCCGGCGAGGTCGAGGTCGCGCACGTCGGTCCCGTCGACGAGGACGCGCCCGGCCGTGGGGTCGTAGAACCGCGCCACGAGCTTGACGACGGTCGACTTGCCCGCCCCCGTCTCCCCCACCAGCGCCACGGTCTCACCGGCCCGCACGTGCAGGTCGAGCGCCGTCACCGCCGGCCGCTCGGTGCCCTGGTAGCGGAACTCGACGCCCTCGAGGCGCACGTCACCGCGCAACCGCCCCACGGGTGCCGCGTCCTGCGCCGCGGGCACCGTCGTCGGGGTGCGCAGGAGGTCGCGGATCCGGCGCAGGCCCACCGCCGCCTGCTGGTACCCGTCGAAGACCTGGGACAGCTGCTGCACCGGGGAGAAGAACAGGTCGACGTAGAGCAGGAACGCGACGAGCACGCCGACGGTGATCCGGCCCTCGCGGACCAGGGCGCCACCGGCGACGAGCACCAGGGCCGCCGTCGCCTCGTTGAGGAACTGCACGAAGGGGAAGTACGTCGCGATGTACCGCTGGGCCCGGAGCCGGGCCTGCCGGTACGCCCACCCGCGCGCGTGGAACCGTTCGGCGTCCTGCCGGCCCCGGACGAACGCCTGGCTGACGCGCACACCCGCGACGGACTCCTGGAACTGGACGTTGACGGCGCTGACGCGCTCGCGCGCCTCGGTGTACGCCGGGCGCGAGCGGGAGCGGAACAGCAGCGTCGCGACGACGAGGACCGGCAGGACGGCCAGCACGACGAGGGCCAGCTCCGGTTCCAGCAGCAGCATCGCCACGAATACGCCGACCACGGACAGCAGGCTCACGAGCGTCTGCGCCACCCCGCTCTGCAGGAACTGCGAGAGCGCGTCGACGTCCGTCGTCATCCGCGTCATGATGCGACCGGCCTGCTCGCGCTCGTAGTAGTCCAGGCCCAGGCGCTGCAGCTGCGCGAACGTCTTGAGCCGCAGGCTGAACAGCAGCCGCTCGCCAGTGCGGCCGGTCACCCGGCCCTGCCCCACCGTCACGAGCCAGTCCAGGGCCACGACCACCGCGGCCACCGCCGAGGCGACGAGCAGCGCTCCCAGGTCCTGCCCGGCGACCCCGTCGTCGAGACCGTCCCGGACGAGCTGCGGCAGGAGGAGCTGGGCCACCGCGTCCCCCGCGACGAGGAGCATCCCCGCCACCAGCGCCCACCGGAACGGGCGCAGCAACCGGCCGAGGGAGAACCGCGGGTCGTGCCGCTCGACGGCGGCCACGTCCACGTCGGGCACGTCCGTGGCCGGCGGCAGGGCCTCGATGCGGCGGGCCAGCTCGGAGGAGACGGGCAGGCCGGCGTCGACGGCGGCCCCCGCGGCGGACCGGCCGGACCGGCGCGGGGCCGGGACGGACCGGGACGACGCCGGCTGCGACTGCGGCTGCGACGGCGACGCGTCGCGGAGGACCCGGTCAGCGGCGGGTGCGGGGGTGTCGGGGCCGGCGTCGAACAACCGCTGGAAGACCTCGCAGCGGGCGGTCAGCTCCGCCTCGGTGCCGGTGTCCACCACCCGGCCGCCGTCCAGGACGACGATCCGGTCGGCCAGCCGCAGCGTGGAGCGGCGGTGGGCGACGAGCAGGACGGTCTGCCCGGCGGGCCGCCCGGTGGCCAGGGCCGCCAGGATGCGCTGCTCGACGGTCGGGTCGACGGCGGACGTCGCGTCGTCCAGCACGAGCACGCGGGGGGCGGCGAGGAGCGCGCGGGCCAGGCCGATCCGTTGGCGCTGCCCCCCGGACAGGGTCAGCCCCTGCTCCCCCACGAGGGAGTCCCAGCCGTGGTCGAGGGCGTCGACGAACCCGTCGGCCGCGGCGGTGCGCAGCGCGGCGCGCACCTGCTCGTCGGTGGCCTCGGGCACGGGGTAGGCGACGTTCGCGCGCACGGTGTCGGAGAACAGGAACGTCTCCTCGAACACCATGCCGACGGCCCGGCGCAGCTCCTCGGGGTCCAGGTCGCGCACGTCGACCCCGCCCACCTCGACGCTGCCCGCGTCGACGTCGTGGAAGCGGTCGAGCAGCGCCGTCAGCGTCGACTTGCCCGACCCGGCCGTCCCGACGACGGCGACCGTCCCGCCGGCGGGGACCTCGAAGGAGACGTCGCGCAGGACGGGCCGACCCGGGGCGTGGGCGAACCCCACCTCGCGGAAGGTCACCGCCAGCGGCCCCTGCGGCAACCGGGCGGTGGGGGTGCGGTCCGGGGCCAGGACGGTGGGCCGGGTGTCGACGACCTGCAGGACGCGCTCCACCCCGGCCCGGGCCTGCTGCCCGATCGTCAGCAGCCCGGCGAGCTGGCGCACGGGCGAGACGAGGCTGCCGAGGTAGGTGGAGAAGGCCAGGAACGTGCCCACCGTGATGTGCCCGGTGAGGGCCAGCCAGCCGCCGAACAGCAGCACGCCGACCTGCCCGAGGGCCGGGACCGCCTGCAGGGCGGGACCGTAGCGCGCGTTGTACCGGACGACGCGCATGCGGTCGGTGAACAGGTCCCCCACGACGCGCTCGAGGCGGGCCAGCTCGGCGGCCTCCTGCCCGAAGCCCTTCACCACCCGCACACCGGTCACCGCCGCCTCCACGCGGGCGGCGACCTCGGCGGCCCGGGCCTGGGCGGCGAAGTTGGCGGGGAACAGGTCCCGGCGGCTGCGCCAGGCGATCCAGAACAGGGCCGGCCCGATCGCGAGCGCCACGAGGGTCAGCGGCGGGGACAGCGCCGCCATGACGACGAGGGAGACGACGAACAGGACGGCGTTGCCCGTGACGTTCGGCAGCCAGGCCAGCAGGCCCTGCACGAGCTGGACGTCGCTGATGGACCGGCTCACGACCTGCCCGGTGGACAGGCCGTCGAGCTGGCGACCGTCCATGCGCTGCACCGCGGCGTGCACGTCGCCCCGCAGGTCGTACTGGACGTCGAGGGAGAGCCGGCCGGCGGTGTAGCGGCGGACGAACCCCAGCGCGTAGACGAGCAGGCCCGCGACGACGAGCAGGACGGCCCACGGCCACAGCGATCCGCCTCCCCCTGCGCCGTCCCCGCCACCGGTCCCGACGACCTCGTCGACGACGTGGCGCACCACGAGCGGGACGAGGGCGGTGACGACGTAGGACACGACCGCCGCCCCGAACGCCAGGGCCAGGTCGCGCGGGTGCCGGGCGCAGTACCCGGCCAGTCGGCGCAACCACCCCGCACTGGACCGGTTGCCCCGGGAACGTTCTGACGGCACGGTTGACGACGGTAACCCCGGGCTGCGACACATGCCCCGTGAGCTCCGCGAGCCCTGTCCCGCTGTCCGTCCTCGACCTCTCCCCCGTCGCCTCGGGCCGTCCACCGGCGAGCGCGCTGCACGAGAGCGTCGCCCTCGCGCGCGCCGTCGAGGCCCTGGGGTACCACCGCCACTGGGTCACCGAGCACCACTCCTCCCCGGCCGTGGTCTCGGCTCCCGCCGTCCTGCTCGCCGCGCTCGCCGCCGCGACGACGACCCTGCGCGTGGGGGCCGGCGGGATCATGCTGCCCAACCACTCCCCGCTGCACGTGGCCGAGACGTTCCGGGCGCTGGAGGCCCTGCACCCCGGCCGCGTGGACCTGGGGCTGGGCCGGGCCCCGGGCACCGACGGGCGCACCGCGCTGGCGTTGCGCCGGTCCCGGCAGGCCCTGGCGGCCGACGACTTCGCCGAGCAGTACGCCGAGCTGCGCGGCTACGTGGAGGGCTTCGCGCCCGCTCACCCCTTCGCGGGCACCACGGCGATGCCGACGGGCGTGCCGCTGCCGCCGGTGTGGGTCCTGGGCTCCAGCGACCACGGGGCGCGCGTCGCCGCGCAGCTGGGGACGGGGTACGCCTACGCGGGCCACTTCGGCGCGCTCGACCCGGCCGACCCGCTGCGCGCCTACCGGGACTCCTTCGTCCCCTCCGGCCCGCGCCGCGCCCCGCACGCGCTGCTGTCCGTGGCGGCCCTCGTCGCCGCCGACGCCGGGCGGGCCGACGAGCTGGCCCGCGCCGCGACCCTGGCCACGGTCCGGCTGCGCCTCGGGGCCCCCGCGCCGCTGCCGACGCCGGAGGAGGCCGCCGCGCACCGGTGGACCCTCGCCGAGCGCAACGTCGCGGGACGGCTCGGGGACCACCTGGTCGCGGGGACCGCCCCGGACGTGGCGGGACGGCTGGCGCGGCTGGCGCTGCGGACCGGCGCCGACGAGCTCCTCGTCGTGACGAACGTCCACGACCCGGCCGAACGGGCGGCGTCCTACGCGCTGCTGGCGCAGGCGTGGCCCGGGGCGTGGGCGGCGGCTCGCGCCGCGTGAGGCCGGAGCTGCTCGCTGCGCCGGACGGGTGACGGCCTCGCGGTGCCTCAGCTACGCATCGTGACGACCGATGGGCCGACATGATCAGCCTCGAGAGCGCCACCTGGGGCTCGCCGGCCGTCACCACGCCTGCGCCCGTCCGCACCGGGACCACCGCCGAGCGCGAGCACGATCGCGAGCGCCGCCGTCGCCCGGCGATGGTCATCCGCCGGCCCACCGCCGGGGAGACCGTCGAGGTCGGGCCGGCCGATCCCCTGCACCCCGCCGGCCGGGTCGACATCTACCTCTGAGCCGTCCCCACCCTCGGGGGCACCTCGTGCCACGTCGCGCCGGCGACCCGGCCGCCGGAGACGTCGAGCTCCAGCCAGGTGCAGGCCGGCTGCCGGCGCCGGTCGGTGGGTGAGCCGGGGTTCAGCAGCCGCAGACCTCGGGGGGTCGTGGAGTCCCACGGGACGTGGCTGTGCCCGAACAGGAGCACGTCCACCGCACCGGCCCACGCGGCGTCGCACCGGCGTTCGCGCCCGGCCCTGCCCCCCGTCTCGTGGACGAGGCCGAAGCGCACGCCCTCGAGGGTGAACGTCGCCGTCTCCTCCAGGTGCCCCCGCACGTCGGGGCCGTCGTTGTTGCCCGCGACCCCCACGAGCCGGGCCGATCGCGCCCGCAGCGCGAGCACCGTCGCCTCGTCGCACCAGTCCCCGGCGTGCGCGACGACGTCGGCCGCCTCGACCGCCGCCCACACCGGTGCCGGCAGGTCCTTCGCCCGCCGGGGCAGGTGGGTGTCGGCGACGACGACCAGTCGCGCCACGCTCAGCCCAGCTGCCGCACCCGGACGGTCTCGGGCAGTCCGCGCAGCAGGCGCCCCACCTCCTCGGAGGCGTGGGCGGCGATGTCGGTGACGACGTAGCCCAGGTCGCCGCGGGTGGCGAGCTGCTGGCTCTCGATGTTCACCCCGGCCTGGGCCAGGACGGAGTTGATGGCGGCCAGCACCCCCGGCACGTTGCGGTGCAGGTGGGCCAGCCGCACGGTCCCGGGGGTGGCCTCGGCCCCCAGCGTCGGCAGGTTGACCGACAGGGTCGTCGCCCCGTGCAGCGCGTAGTCGCGCAGCTTGGCGGCCACGAACCGGCCGATGTCCTCCTGGGCCTCCTCGGTGGACCCGCCGACGTGCGGGGTGAGGATGACGTTGGGCAGGCCCCGCAGCTCGGACTCGAAGGCGTGCCCGGACCCCTTGGGCTCGGTGGGGAAGACGTCGATGGCGGCCCCGGCGATGTGGCCGGACTCGACGTGCTGGCGCAGCGCGACGTGGTCGACGACGAAGCCGCGCGAGAGGTTGAGGAAGATCGACCCCGGCCGCATCCGGGCGAACTCCTCCTCGCCGAAGAAGCCGCTGTTGCTGCTGCGGCCGTCGACGTGGAGGGTCACGACGTCGGCGACCTCGAGGACCTCGTGCAGGCTGCCGCAGCGGCGCGCGTTGCCGAGGGCGAGCTTGTCGGTGCGGTCGTAGAAGAAGACGCTCATGCCGAGCGCCTCGGCCACGACCGACAGCTGCGAGCCGATGTTGCCGTAGCCGATGATCCCGAGGCGGCGGCCGCGGACCTCGTGCGAGCCGGCGGCGGACTTGTCCCAGACGCCGTCGTGCATGGCGCGGTCCTTGACCGTCAGCCGGCGGGTGAGGGCGATGATCTCGGCCAGGGCGAGCTCGACGACGCTGCGCGTGTTGCTGTACGGCGCGTTGAAGACGGCGACGCCGTGGGTGGCCGCGGCGAACAGGTCGATCTGGTTGGTGCCGATGCAGAAGGCGCCGACGGCCCGCAGGTCCGGGGCGTTCTCGAGGACCTTGGCGCTCACCTGCGTCTGCGAGCGGATGCCGAGCAGCTGGACCCCGTCGAGGCGTTCGAGCAGCTCGTCCTCGTCGAGGGCGCCGGGTGCGGTGTCGACCTGCCAGCCGGCCTCGGACAGCAGCGCCCGGGCATCGGCGTGGACGTTCTCGAGCAGCAGCGCACGTCCGGTGCGGGCCGGGGCGAGGTCGGGGGCGGGCACGTGGTTCCTCCAGCGGCGGGGCGGTCGGGGGTCCAGTCTCCCGCACGGGGCCCGCACCGCGGGCGGGGGTGCCGCCCGTCCGCGGCCGCCGGACGGATCGCGCTCACGGTGCGTCATCGCAGGTGCTCGCGGGCCTTCGGGTGGATTTCGCGACGCCACGCTCCCCGCGCGGCTCGACCGGGGACGAGGCGTTGCCGCGCAATCGATCGCGGCGTCCGGCCCGCACCCCGGGGACCGGGCCGCACTGCGCAGGCCGGGTAATCGTTCTCACTGTCCGTGACGACGGCTGAGGTGTTCTGCGTTGCCGGGTCGCAACCGCCGTTCCTCCCCTCGCGCGACGGACGAGGGGACCCGACCCGATCCGGGTGGAGAGGAGCCCGACGCGTGGACCCGCCCCCCGTCACCTTCTCGATCACCCCGCGGTGGGGTTGCCGGCCGTCCTCGGCGTCACGGCGGTACCGCAGCACCCCCGCCCGCGTGCTGCGGACGGCGCTGGTGGCCCTGGCGCTCCTCGCGCTCGCCTGCGCGCGGCGGGCGTTCGGCTGAGCGCCCCGCGGGTCGGGGGTCAGCCGGCGGCGACGGCCTCGTCGACGGGGGTCGTCCCCGAGGACAGGCCCAGCACGCGGGCCGGGGGGTCGGCGGCCACGAGGCGGTCCAGCAGCGCCAGCGCCACGGCCGCCACGTCGGCGCGCGGGACCGTGCCGCCGTCGACGTCCGGGGCCAGGTGCACCGCGCCGGTCCCCGGGTCGTCGAGCAGCCCGGCCGGGCGCAACGCGCACACCCGCAGCCCCGGACGGGCCAGGAGGTCCTCCTCGGCGGCGAGCTTGGCCCGCAGGTAGGCGAGGAAGACGTCGTCGACCCCGTCGGGGGTGGCGCCGTCGCGGACCCGGTCGACACCGATCGAGGAGACGAGCAGGTAGGCGGGGACGCCGGCCCGTTCGGCGGCGTCGGCCAGCAGCACCGCCGCCCCGCGGTCGACGGTGTCCTTGCGCGCCGCGCCGCTGCCCGGACCGGCCCCGGCGGCGAAGACGACGGCGTCGGCCCCGGTCAGGTCGTCCGCGAGCCGCTGCGGGCCGTCGGGCCCGGACGCGAGGTCCTCGAGGTCGCGCACGAGCGCCGTGACGCCCAGCTCCCGCAGGTCGGCCTCGTGGGCGGGGTCGCGGACCAGGCCGACCACCTCGTCCCCACGGTCGGCGGCCAGCCCCCCGAGCAGCTGGGCGATCTTCCCGTGTCCTCCGGCGATGACGATGCGCACGACCGGCACCGTAGGAGGCCGGGCCGCCGTCCGCACCCCGTGCGGCCGTCGGGGACGGGTTCGGGCAGGATCCCCGCGTGCCCCGGACCTCCATGCGCGTGCGCCTGCGGCTGCACGCCGACCAGCCCACCGAGGCGAGCCTGCTGCTCGCCGTCGCCCGTCGTCCCGAGGTGCTCGTGCGCACCGAGGAACTCGTCCTCACCGGCCCCGGGGGGCCGGTGGCGGTCGGTGCGCAGACCTCGCCCGAGGGCACCGTGCTGCACCACGCGACCCTCCCGGCCGGCGACGTGGAGGTCGGCTACGAGGCCGTCGTCGAGCCGGCGGAGGTCGAGCCGGGGCAGCGGGGAGGGCCGGCGCTCACGGTGGCCGAGCGGTGGGAGTTCACGCGCCCCAGCCGCTTCTGCCCCTCGGACCGGCTGGCCAGGACGGCCGCCGAGGAGTTCGGGTCCGTCCCCCGCACCGACCTGCCGCACGCGGTGGCGCAGTGGGTCGCCGCGCGCACGGCCTACGTCAGCGGTTCCAGCACGCCGACCGACGGGGCGCTGGAGACGCTGGTGGACCGCCAGGGCGTCTGCCGCGACTTCGCCCACCTCACCACGGCGCTGCTGCGGGCGCTCGACGTGCCCGCCCGGGTGGCCGCCGTCTACGCACCGGGCCTGTCCCCCATGGACTTCCACGCCGTCGTGGAGGCGGCACCCCGGGGGCGGTGGGAGGTGGTCGACGCCACCCGCTTGGCTCCGCGGGCCTCGCTGGTGCGCATCACCACCGGTCGCGACGCGGCCGACACCGCCTTCCTCACCACGGCGGGCGCCGTCCGCCTCGAGACGATGTCCGTCCTGGCGGTCGTGGACGGGGACCTGCCCGCCGACGACCACCGGGGCCGCGCGACCCTGCGCTGAGCGCCGGTCCGCGCGGCCCTGCTCGTCAGACCTCCTCCCCCGCGAGGGTCGCCGCGTCCGGCAGGGCCTCCAGGCGCTCGGGCGGGATGGGCTCGCCGGAGACGACCGAGACCCCGTAGGTGCCGTCCTCGATCCGCTTCAGCGCGTCCTGCACGCTGTCCAGGCGACGGCGGGCCCCCTCCAGCAGGCCCTCGTTCTCGGCGGCCTGCTGCTCGTGGGCACCCATGTCGCCGGCGTCCTGACCGCCCTCGGCGGCGTCCGGCGTGCTGCCGGACTCGAGCCGGGCGACGAGGTCGTCGATCGTGGTCCGCAGGTCGCCCTGCATGGTGAGGAGCCGCTCGCGGGCGGCGTCGAGGTCGAGAGAGCTGGCGTCCATGGTGGACGTTCCTACCGTGCGCGGGCGCTTCCGGCACGACGGGGCCCGCGCGTCGGGTCCATGCTGGGCGGGTGATCTCCCTCGACCTCGCCCTGCGCCTCAAGGACGCCGGCCTGTCCTGGCAGCCCGCCTCCGGTGACCGCTTCGTCATCCCCCACCGCGACATGGACGGCGACGTCTTCACGCTCTCGGACATGACGGTCGAGGTGCACGACCACCCCACGGGCCGCGTCATCGGCTTCAACGGCACCACCGAGTGGGCCCTGGACTCCGTGGACCAGCCGGACGCGTGCTGGCTGCCGGCCGAGCACCAGCTGCGCGACCTCCTCGGCGACCGCTTCACGCGGCTGGAGCGCCGCGAGGACGCCGACGGCTCGCTGTTCCGGGTGCTGCTGCTGGACGAGGACGGCGCGGACGCGTTCGAGGCCCGGGACGCCGCCGACGCCTACGGGCAGGCGCTGCTGCACCACGTGTCGGGAGCCGCCGGCGGCAGCGTCGGCACGAGCGGCGCGGGCGGGGCCGCAGCCCGGTCCTGACGGGGTGGCACCGGGCCGGCTCACTCCGGGCCGGGGTCCTCCTCGCGCTTGGCCAGGAACCGCTCGAACTCCTCGGCGATCTCGTCGGCAGTGGGCAGGAACGCGCTGGCGGCACCCGTGCCGCGCCCCTCGTCGCCGGAGGTGTCGTACTGCTCCTCCAGGGCCGTGACGACGGCCGCCGCCTCGGGGGACTCGGACACCTGGCGGTCCACCTCGACGCGCGTGGCGGCGGCGGCCTCCTGCAGCGCCTCCACGTCCACCGCGACGCCCGTGGACCCCGACAGGGTGCGCACCAGCACCGCTGCCGCGTCCGGGTAGTCGCTGCCGGCGAGGTAGTGCGGGACGTGCGCCAGGACGGAGATGACGTCCCGGTCCGCCTGCGCCCCGCGCAGGTGCAGCAGCGCGCTGGCGTGGCCGGGGACCTGGGCCTCGACGTCCCACGTGCGGTACCCCTCCAGCAGCTCGGGGCGGCTCGCGCTGGCCGTGACCCCCGACGGGCGCGTGTGCGGCACCGCGGTGGGCGCGGCGGACAGGACGGTCACCAGGCCCACGCCGAGCTCGTCGACGACCCGCCACACGGCGGCGCAGAAGCGCTCCCACTGCACGTCCGGCTCCGGGCCGGACAGCAGCAGGAGGGAGGACCCCTCGTCGTCGACGACGCGCAGCAGGCGCAGCTGCGGCGCCTCCACGTCCAGCCAGTTCTGCCCGCCGAAGGTCATCGTGGGCCGGCGCGCGCGGTAGTCGTGGAGCTGGTCGACGTCGAAGGTGGCGACCACCTCGTGACGACAGGTGGACAGGAGGTGCTCGACCGTCTGGCGCACAGCCCCCCCGGCGTCGATGAACCCCGAGAGGGCGACGACCAGCGGGGGTTCGACGAGGGCGGGACGCTCACCCTCGTAGGTGTAGAGGGAGGCCGGATCCAGCATCCGCCCATCATCGCCGCAGCGGGCGACTTCCCGCGCACAGGGGTCCGGGCGGGGACGCTCGTCAGCCGCCGGCCGGGACCGGTCGTGGGTCCGCGGCGTCGACGTCGTGCAGACCGGCTTCGCGCTCGGCGCGGAGGCGGTCGATCGCCTTCTCGAAGTCGGCCAGGGAGTCGAAGGCCTGGTAGACGGAGGCGAAGCGGAGGTAGGCCACCTCGTCGAGCTCCTGCAGGAACGGCAACGTGGCCAGACCCACCTGGTGGGCGTCGATCTCCGCGGCGCCCTGGGCCCGGACGGCCTCCTCGACGCGGTGGGCGAGCAGTGCGATGTCGTCCTCGCTCACGGGACGGCCCTGGCAGGCCTTGCGCACGCCCGAGGCGATCTTGGCCCGGCTGAAGGGTTCTGGAGCCCCGGAGCGCTTGAGCACGGTCAGGCTGGCCGTCTCGACCGTGGTGAACCGCTTGGAGCAGTTCGGGCACTGGCGCCGTCGCCGGATGGAACTGCCGTCGTCGGTCGTGCGCGAGTCCACGACACGTGAGTCCTCGTGCCGGCAGAACGGGCAGTGCACCCCGGCTCCCTCCCCCACGACCGTCCGAGGCCTGTGGGCCAACCTCGACCGTACGTCGCGGGAGGCCCGCCCGGCAACCGAGCGGTGCGACGGTGGGACGAGCGGGCCCGGGCCGGGCACCGGGGGCTCCACGGTCAGGACCGGTGGGGCCGGTCGGGCATCGTCAGGCGCTGGCCGGCCTGCAGGGCCATCGACGGGAGACCGTTGAGGTCGACGATCTCGCCGGCGACGTCGCGCCAGTCCTCCCCGGGGGCCCACTGCGCCGCCAGGGAGGACAGGGTCTGACCCGGTGCGACCGTCAGGACGACGGGCGCCGGGGCCTGCTCCGCACCGGCCGCGGCACCGGTGTAGGCCCCGGTGACGGCCACGACGGCACCGGTGAGGGCCGTGACCGCGGTGCACGTGACCAGGAGACGTCCGCGGCGCGTCAGCCGCAGGGGCCCGTGGGGGGCGCGGCCGGGCCGGGCCCGCCGCACCGGCCGGACCCGGTGGACGCCGGGC
Organism: Kineococcus mangrovi; assembly: GCF_041320705.1. NCBI lineage: Bacteria > Bacillati > Actinomycetota > Actinomycetes > Kineosporiales > Kineosporiaceae > Kineococcus > Kineococcus mangrovi. Next base: position 21,658 of record NZ_JBGGTQ010000007.1, on the reverse strand, counting down.
AGGGCGTGGCGCACGAGCCGACGCTGCTCGTGACGGGCGGCCCGGCGCTCGGCGCGGCGGGTGCGGGCGCCCGCACCGGGGAACGGGGCGGGGGCGGCGAAGGAGAGGACGAGGGCGGTGGTGCTCACGAGCGTGGACCTCCATCTCGGGGTCGCCGCGATCGAACGGGTGTTCGATCCAGCGCGTCTGTTCTACCACCGTTCGAACGGCGGAGCGCAACCCCCCGACCCGAGGCGGGTCGGCGGGTGACGCGCACGGAACGTGCCACGACCCCCCGACAGAGGGCCTGACCTGCGACGACGTGGACCACCCCGCGGGCGTGGCGCCTCGGGACGTTGCCGACGGCTCCGCACCAGGACGCCCGGCGGACGCCCGGCAGCGGTCGAGGTGCCAGGACCCCGGGGACGCCCGCAGGGCTGAGCGGGGGCGCTCAGTGCGACCGGCTGGTCGGCTCCCTCGACCGGCGCACTCCCCAGGCCACCAGGTAGTAGCAGGCCATGCCGGTCGTGCCTGCGCGGCCGAGCCACCGCCACGCACTGGCGCCAGGGTCCCCGATCGGCCACCACTGCACGATCGCGAGCACCGCCCACGACAGTCCCAGCACCAGCGACGTCCCGGGCTTCCTCGTCACCTGCCACCACCGCTTCCGGCCCATCGCCCCAGCGTGCCCGATGTCGCCGACGTCCCGGCCGGTGCGACGACCGGCAGCTCGGCGGCTCCCGCCGCAGCCACGCGGCGCCAGGTGCAGGCAGCGCACGAGCTCGCCCACCCGGCCACCACCGGCAGGAGCCGGCGGCAACCCGCCCAGCACGGAGCGGATGCCCGGGGAGGCACGTCCGCCGCCTCCTCCGGGTCGACCTGGGCCGATCCTCGCGGGTCACCCGCGGACGAGGCTCAGGTGGTCTCGCAAGGTCCCGGCTCCGGGGACTCGACCTCCGCCGGTCGCGTCGACGGGACGAGAGCGCGGGGGGAGCTCTCAGGTCGGGTAGACGTGGGGCACCAGGGTCGCGGGGACGCGGCGTCGTCGCCAGGCGTCTTCCACGGCGAGGTCTGTGCCGGCGCACCGTCTGCGCGCAGGGCCTCGAGCACGTCGGTGGGCACGTTGCGGGCGTGCCCACCCACGTCTGCCACGGCCACGGCGTGGCCACACGCTCGCGCCACGGCCCGGGCGGCCTCGTCGGCGCTCCGGCGGGCGGCGGCGTGGCAGCCGAAGGCCAGGGTGCGGGCAGCGCCGATGGACAGCTGGCCCGCGGCGAAGCGCAAGGCTCCGGAGATGCCTTCTCGCAGGCGGGTGTCCTCGGGGTGGGCGTGCTCGAAGAGCGGCAGGACCCGGCGGACGCAGTCGACGGCTCAGGTGATGAGGACGCGTCGGTCCTGTTCAGGCAGGGTCAGGTCGCCCGTGGGTGTCGACGGCACGTCTGCCACCGTGCGCGTGCGGTGGAGCAGGTGTCCAGCAGCACCGTCGCCCGGCGGCAGCGGGGCGACCGTGCCCAGCGCGGTTCGCTCCACCACCGCGAGGTCGCCGACCGGACCGCGCTGGCGCTGGCCACCGGCGACGGAGCGTGCACCACGAGGTGAGCGCGAGATCGCCGGTGCGCGGGCACAGGAACGTGCCGGACCGCGGAAGTGGTGCGTTGCACCCCGTCCACGGCGAAGGAGCGGGATGGAACGTGCCGCTCCAGCGGCGGGGTCACCGGCGGCTCCGTCGTCGGGTCCAAGGAGGTGCCCGTGAGCGAGCCCACCACGCCGGGGAGCCCGTAGCCGACGTCCTGGCCAGCGGGGTGAGCGCGAGGCGCTGGTGGCTCATCGCCTGCCGTGCTGCGCGGACCACCCCGCAGGTCATCGTTACGATCGTCGGACGTGGAGCTCGCCGCGCAGGACGTTCCGAGCAGAGGGGGAACGAGTCGGTTGAGACCGCTGTCCGCGCTGGACTTCCAGCGCGTCTTCGACGAGACACCGGCCCCGCTGCTGCTGCTGACGCCGGACTTCGTCATCGTGCGGGCCAACCGGGCCCGGCTCGAGGTCACCGCCACCACCCTGGAGGCCACCGTCGGGCGCGGGTTGTTCGAGGTGTTCCCCATGAACCCCGACGACCCGGCCGCTGACGGGCTGGTGAACCTGCGCGACTCGTTGACCTTGACCCGTCAGACTCGTCTACCGCAGACGATGGCCGTGCAGAAGTACGACATCCCGATGCCCGGCGGCACCTACGAGGAGCGGTTCTGGAGCCCGCGCAACGTCCCGATCCTCGACGAGGACGGCGAGGTCGTGCTGCTGCTGCACCGCTCCGACGACATCACCGACTACGTCCACAGCCGCGACGCCGCCCAGGCCTCGGCCGAGCTGAGCGAACGCCTGCGCGAGCGGGCCGAACGCGTCGAGCACGACCTGTTCGCCCGCACCCGCGAGCTGGAGCAGCTGGTGGCCCACCTGGGCCGGGCGACCGCCCGCGCCGAACTGCTGGCCGGTGTCACCAGCGAGCTGACCAGCACCCTGGACGGCGAGCGGGCCGTCGGCCGCCTGGCGCGGCTGGTGGTCCCCCTGCTCGCGGACTGGTGCGTCGTCAGCCTGGTCACCGACGATCGGCGCAGTGGTCACCGGGCCGGCGCGCGGGCCCTGCGCGACGTCGGCAGCTGGCACGCCGAGGGGGCGGTGCGACCGGTGCTGGCCGAGTACGCCGCCACCCGCCTGCAGGTGCTGCATCCGGGGTCGCTGCTGGACCAGGCCCTGGGCACCGGCCAGCCGCAGGTCCAGCCGGCCCGGGCCCTGGAGTACCTGCGCTCGGTCCTGGAGCCGGGCCGGGCCCGGGACCTGGTCACCGAGCTGGCGCCGGAGTCGCTGCTGATCCTGCCGTTGCGCGCCCGCGGGCGGACCCTGGGCGCGCTCACGCTGGCCAACGGCGCGACCCGCAGCCCGATCACCGCCGAGGAGACCGCCACCGCGACCGACATCGCCGGGCGGGCCGGGCTGGCCCTGGACAACGCCCGCCTGTACCGCCGGCAGCGTGAGCTGGCCGAGGCGCTGCAGCGGTCGCTGCTCACCGAGCCCGCCCAGCCGGACCACCTGCAGGTCGCGGTGCGCTACACCCCGGCCGCGGAGACCGCGCAGGTCGGCGGGGACTGGTACGACTCCTTCGTCCAGCCGTGCGGGTCGACGATCTTGACCGTCGGCGACGTGCTGGGGCACGACACCGAGGCGGCGGCGGCCATGGCCCAGGTCCGCTCGCTGCTGCGCGGGATCGCCGTGGCCGCCGACGCCGGGCCGGCCGCCGTCCTGACCGGGGTGGACCGGGCGATGGTCGCCCTGCAGGTGGGGACGACCGCGACGGCGGTGGTGGCACGGCTGGAGCAGACTGAGCAGGAGGCCCGGCGCGGGGTGCAGCGGCTGGTGTGGTCCAACGCCGGGCATCCCCCGCCGGTCCTGATCACGCCGCGGGCGGAGGTGTCCTGGTTGCAGGCCCCGGCTGCCGAGCTGCTGCTGGGGGTGCTGCCCGAGGTGCCCCGCGGGGAGAGCGTGGCCGAGCTGGAGGCGGGCTCGACCGTGCTGTTCTACACCGACGGCCTCGTCGAGCGGCGCGGTGAGGTGCTCGACGACGGCTTGGCCCGCCTCCACGGGACCTTGGACGAGCTCGCCTCCCGCAGCCTGACCCTGGACGACCTGTGCGAGGCGGTCCTGCAGCGGATGCTGCCGCAACGGCCGGAGGACGACGTCGCGTTGCTGGCGGTGCGCCTGCACCCCCACGGTGGACGCCGTGGGCAGGACACGCCGGTTCGAACACCTGTTTGATCGCTGCCGGTGCAGTGGCTACCGTGGCCAGGACCGGAGGACTTCCCCCACCCGGGCGAACGCAGACAGGAGAAGGACGTGGCCGACGCGCTGGACGGGACGACGGACGCAGCGGGCGAGGACGCCGGCCCCCTCGGCACGGTCCACGAGTTCCCGGACGCCCCGGTGGTCCGCGACGGCCTCACCCACCGCCAGCGGCGCGTGCTGCACGCCATCAAGGAGTGCGTCGACCAGCGGGGGTACCCGCCGAGCATGCGCGAGATCGGGCAGGCCGTGGGGCTGACGAGCCCGAGCAGCGTGGCCCACCAGGTGAAGACCCTCGAGAAGATGGGCTACCTGCGCAAGGACCCGCGCCGCCCGCGCACCCTCGAGGTCGTGACCCCGGCCCCGCAGTTCGGCTGGGGGCTCGTCTCCGCGGTGGACGGCACCCCCGACGAGGGTCGGCCCGCACCGACCTACGTCCCGCTCGTCGGCCGGATCGCCGCCGGTGGCCCGATCCTGGCCGAGCAGCTGGTCGAGGAGGTCTTCCCGCTGCCCGCGCAGCTCATCGGTGCGGGTGAGCACTTCATGCTCCGCGTCGTGGGCGAGTCGATGATCGACGCCGCCATCTGCGACGGCGACTGGGTCGTGGTGCGCCAGCAGCCGACGGCCGAGAACGGTGACGTGGTGGCCGCCATGATCGACGGCGAAGCGACGGTGAAGGTCCTGCAGCGCAAGGACGGGCACGTCAGGCTGATGCCGCGCAACCCGTTGTTCGACCCCATCGACGGGGACGAGGCCACGGTCCTCGGCAAGGTCACCGCGGTCCTGCGCAGCCTCTGACCGCGCGCACCCCGGGTGACGGGGTCAGCGGACGGGCTGCACCAGCTCGACCGCTGCCTCGATCGCCAGCCGCGGGGAGGTGAGGACGGGCACGTGCAGGTCCCGGAGCAGGGGGGCTGCGTCGAGCATGCTCGCCTGGGCCAGCACGACGACGTCGACGGGGGGGTCCAGCGACAGCACCGCCCGTCGCACCGCGGCGGCCACCCCCGTCGTGTAGGTCAGGAGGTCCCCCGACTCGAACGCCGACCAGGTGTCGGTGCACCGGACCTCGACGAACTCCACGGTCCGGGCGGTGGTGGCCGCGCACTCGTGCAGCAACGGCATCAGCGTGGCCGCTGCCTCGTCGAGGGAGGCCACGACCGCCACCCGCCGGCCGGCGAGCACGGCGGCCTCGGCCATGGGGCGGTCGACGCGGACGACCCGCAACCCCATCTCGGCACCGACCTGCTTGGCCGTGGGGCCGAGGGTCGAGCACGTGCAGACGACGACGTCAGCTCCCTCGGCCACGAGGCGGCGCAACCGGTCCGCGAGCGCCGGGCGGACGCTGTCGGGCCCGTTCGTGCGGGCGGCGGTCAGCAGACCGGCGTCCACCAGATGACGCCCAGCGACGGTGTCGTCGCGCTCAGTCAGGAGATCGCTGAAGGTGCGCACGTGGGCGTGCGCGGAGTGGAAGAAGCCGACGGTGGCCACGTCCCGAGCATGCCACGACGGGCCCTCCCCGGCGCCAGGAGACGACGGTTCCGTCACCCGCTCAGCCTCCGCAGGGCGGCCAGGACGGTGTCCGCGTCGGTCGTGGCCCAGAAGTCCGGCAGGGAGTCCCGCAGGAAGCCGCCGTAGCGGGCGGTGGCCAGCCGCGAGTCGAGCACCGCGACGACGCCCTTGTCCCCGCTCGCGCGGATCAGCCGGCCCGCGCCCTGGGCGAGGCGGACGGCGGCGTGCGCCACGGAGACGCTGAGGAACCCGTTGCCGCCGGCGGCGTCGACGGCGCGGGCCCGTGCCGACATCAGCGGGTCGTCGGGGCGCGGGAAGGGGATGCGGTCGATGACGACGAGGGAGCAGCTGTCCCCCGGCACGTCCACGCCCTGCCACAGCGACAGGGTGCCGAACAGGGAGGTCGCGGGGTCCTGCGTGAAGGCGCGCACGAGCTTGGGCAGCCGGTCCTCGCCCTGGCACAGCACGGGCGTGCCGACCCGCTCGCGCAGCGCCTGCGCAGCCTCCTCCGCGGCCCGGCGCGAGGAGAACAGCCCGAGGGTGCGCCCGCCGGCGGCCTCCACGAGCGCCGCGAGCTCGTCGAGGGTCGCCTCGCCGGCCCCTGCCCGCCCGGGCGGGGGCAGGTGGCGGGCGACGTAGAGGATCCCCTGCCGCGGGTAGTCGAAGGGGCTGCCGACGTCGAGGCCCGTCCACGCGGTGGCCGAGCCCTCCGCCCCCTTAGACCCCTTCGCCCCCTTGAGGCCGAAGGCCCCCGCGACGGGGTCGAAGGACCCCCCGAGGGTGAGCGTCGCCGAGGTCGCGACGACGGTCCGCTCGGTGAAGAGCCGTTCACGCAGCAGCCCGGCGACGGACAACGGGGCGACGTGCAGGGAGGGTGCGCGCGAGGCCGGGCCGGAGCCGGCGCTCACCCAGGCCACGTCGAAGCTGTCCTGCGCCCCCCGTCCCACGTCGGCGGCGAGCCGTTCGGCCACGGAGAAGACCTCCTGGACGGCGGCGCGGGCGAGGTGCCGGGCCCCGCGCGACTCCGGGTCCTCCTCCTTGCCGGCCCCCTCGGAGGCGTCCTTGAGGTCGGTCAGGGCCTGACGGGCGGCGTCGCGGACGGCGACGACGGCGTCGGCGAGGGCGTCCGGCCAGCGGTCGAGGCGACCGGGCGGAGCGTCCTCGAGCGCGGCCTCCAGGGCCACGGAGGCGTCGTCGAGGGCCTCGGAGACGACACCGGCGCTGCGCCGCAGGCGGCGGGAGGCGGAGTGCAGGACCGCGGCGGACAGCTCGGCCGTCGCGACGGCCGTCACGCGGTCGGCGAGCTCGTGGGCCTCGTCGACGACGAGGACGTCGTGCTCGGGCAGCAGCAGACCGCTGTTCTCCATCGCGTCGATGGCGGTCATGGCGTGGTTGGTGACGACGACGTCGACCTGGCGGGCGCGGGCCCGGACCTGCTCGGAGAAGCACTCCGCGGCGACGGGGCAGCGCTGGGCGCCCAGGCACTCGCGCGCGGAGACGGACACCTGCCGCCAGGCGCGGTCGCTGACGCCGGGGTCGAGGTCGTCGCGGTCCCCCGTGCGCGTCGTGGCCGCCCACTCGCGCAGGCGGACGACCTCGCCCCCCAGCCGGCCCGCGTCCCCCGCGCCGTCACCGGTGGGGGCGACGACGTCGAAGAGGGCACCCTCGTCGCTGGGGAACCCGCCGTCGAGCTTGTTGCGGCACAGGTAGTTCGCCCGGCCCTTGAGCAGCTCCCACGTCGGTGCCCGGTGCAGCGCCGGGGTGATCGCCCCGGCCAGCCGGGGCAGGTCCCGTTCGACGACCTGGGCCTGCAGGGCGAGCGTCGCCGTGGTGACGACGACGCGCTGGTCGGTGTGCACGGCGTGGGCGACGGCCGGCACGAGGTAGGCCATCGACTTGCCCGTCCCGGTGCCGGCCTGGACGAGCAGGTGCCGCCGGCTGCGGATGGCGTCGGTGACGGCCGCGGCCATCCGGACCTGCCCCTCACGGCGCTGCCCACCGAGCGCCGTGACCACCTCGTCCAGGAGCGCGGCCGCCTCGGGACCGTCGACGTCCTGAGGCTCGTCCTCGGGTTCCTGCGAGACGGGGGTGGGGGGTCGGGCTGTCGTGCTCACCACGCCATCCTCCCCCGCGGCACCGACACGACCGACCACCCGTCCACAGCCCCGGCCCGGCCCGGCCCGGACGCAGCGCGCGCCGCCCCCGCGGCGGCGGGAACGGCGTCGAGCGTGCGGCAGGGGGCCGTCGCTCAGGCGGTCCGGCTCATCCGGTACCGGTCGAGCTCGGCCGCCAGGCGCGGGCGGACCCGTGCCAGCAACCGGGTGCCGTCGGCCGTGTGCTCCTCCTGGAGCACCTGGCCGGTCGTGTGCACCCGGTGGACCAGGTCGCCCCGGTCGTAGGGCACGCACACCTCCAGCTCGACGTCGGGCACGGGCAGCTGCTCGGCGATCCGGGCGAGCAGCTCCTCGATCCCCGCGCCGGTGCGCGCGGAGACGGCGACCGCGTTCTCCTCCTTGCGCAGCAGCCGGTCCAGGACCTCGGGGTCGGCCACGTCCGCCTTGTTGACGGCCACGACCTCGGCGACGGGTTTGGCGTCCCGCTCGGCGTACAGGTCCGCCAGGACCCCCCGCACGGCCGCGAGCTGGCCCTCGGGGTCGGGGTGCGAGCCGTCGACCACGTGCAGGACGAGGTCGGACTCGGCGACCTCCTCCAGGGTCGAGCGGAACGCCTCGACGAGCTGGTGCGGCAGCGAGCGGACGAACCCGACGGTGTCGGCCAGGGTGTACGGCCGCCCCTCGGGGGTCTGCGCGCGCCGGACCGTCGGGTCCAGCGTCGCGAACAGGGCGTTCTCGACGAGGACACCGGCCCCGGTGAGCCGGTTGAGCAGCGAGCTCTTCCCGGCGTTGGTGTACCCGGCGATGGACACCGAGGGGACGGCGCGGGCGTGCCGCAGCGAACGCTTCTCCACCCGGGCGGTGCCCATGCCCCGGATCTCCCGGCGCAGCTTGGCCATCCGGCCGCGGATGCGGCGGCGGTCCAGCTCGATCTTCGTCTCACCGGGACCGCGCGAGCCGATCCCGGCACCGCCGGCGACCCGGCCACCGGCCTGCCGGGACATCGACTCACCCCACCCGCGCAGGCGCGGGAGCAGGTACTCCAGCTGGGCGAGCTCGACCTGGGCCTTGCCCTCCCGGCTCTTGGCGTGCTGGGCGAAGATGTCGAGGATCACGGCCGTCCGGTCCACGACCTTGACCTTGACGATGTCCTCGAGGCCGCGGCGCTGGGAGGCCGACAGCTCGCCGTCGCAGACCACGGTGTCCGCCCCCTCGGCGGCGACGAGCTCGGCCAGGGCGGCCGCCTTGCCCGCCCCGAGGTAGGTCGCGACGTCGGGGGTGGAGCGGCGTTGCAGGACCCCCGCGAGGACGTCCGAGCCGGCCGTCGCGGCGAGGGCGGACAGCTCCTGCAGGGAGACCTCGGCCTCGGTGCGGTTGGAGTCCGCGCTGGACCACACCCCGGCCAGGACGACCCGTTCGAGCCGCAGCTGCCGGTACTCGACCTCGGTGACGTCGGCCAGCTCGGTGGACAGGCCCGCCGCGCGGCGCAGGGCGCGACGGTCAGCGAGGTCGAGCTGGTCGCCGTCCCACGCGGTGTGACCGTCGGCCGGCTCCTCGGGCACCTCCTGCGCCTCCCCGGCCTGCGGGTCCCCGTGGCCGCGCAGGATGCGGGCGATGGCCCGGTCGAACTCCTGGTCGCGGTCGGCGGCACGGTCCTCGTGCGCGGGGCCCGTCGTGGGTTCCGTCGACTGCTCCGTCGCGGAGACGCGGCGCTGGTTCATGGACCTCCTCGGTCGTTCGGCTGGTGCTCCTCGGTGGTGCACCCAGCGTCTCAGTCAACGACCGGGAGAGCACCGGTATTTCGTCCGCGCGCCCGGTGGTCGTGTCCCGGCGGGGGTCCCCGGCGGCCCTACGCTTGCCCGTCGTGCCCGAGCCCGATCCCCAGCCCGCCACCGACCACTACTTCACGGCCCGTCCCGCCACGGCCGATGAGCGCCGCGAGCTGACGGTCCGCCTCGCGGGCCGTGACGTGACGGTGACGACGGCGCGGGGCGTCTTCAGCGGCGACCGGCTCGACAAGGGCACGGCCGTCCTGCTGCCGGTGCTGGAGGACGACCCCGGCGCCGCGGGCAGGACCGGCGACGTGCTGGACCTGGGCTGCGGCTGGGGCCCGGTCGCGTTGAGCCTGGCCCTGCTGCGGCCCCGGCAGGTCGTGCACGCCGTGGACGTCAACGAGCGGGCGCTGGACCTGGTGCGGCGCAACGCCGAACGGCTCGGCGTGGGTGTGCGGGCGAGCCTGCCCGACGCCGTGGACCCGGAGCTGCGCTTCGCCGAGGTGTGGTCGAACCCGCCCATCCGCGTCGGCAAGGAGGCCCTGCACGCGCTGCTCCTGCAGTGGCTCCCGCGGCTGGCCCCCGGTGGCCGGGCGCACCTGGTGGTGCAGAAGAACCTCGGCGCGGACTCGCTGCAGACCTGGCTGGGCTCCGGCGTCCTGCCGGGGACGCGGACGGAGCGGACGACGACGTCGAAGGGGTTCCGGGTGCTCACCGTCACCCGGGAGGTCACGCCGGGATCGTGACGGTCCCCGTCGCGACGAGCCGGGCCGGTCCGGACAGCCACACGGTGCCCTCGGTGAGGCTCGAACCGGCCCCCACCGTCACGACGAGGCGGCCACCGGGCACGCGGACGCGCCACACGCCGGGTGCGCCCTCGCCCGCCCAGGCCCGGGTCGCGAGCACCGCCGCGCAGGCGCCGGTGCCGCACGAGCGCGTCTCCCCCGAGCCGCGCTCGTGCACGCGCATGGACACGTCACCGATGTCCGGGTCGCCGTCGCCGTTGACGTCGATGGCGTCCACGGGGACGACGAGCTCGACGTTGGTGCCGTGCGGCGGCGCCGGCTCCACGCGCGGGGCGGAGGTGAGGTCGGCCGCGGACAGCTCGCCGTCGTCGGGCAGGGCCACCACGGTGTGCGGGTTGCCGAGGTCGACCGACAACGCCGGCCGGGCGACGCCGTCCAGGCCCTCGACGTGCACGAGGGCGTCGGACCCGTCCACCAGCGCCCGCTGCCCGCCCGTCAGGCGCCAGGGCCCCATGTCGGCGGTCCAGCTGCCCTCGCCCTCGCGGCGCAGCCGCTTCACCCCGGCGCGGGTGGCGACGGCGAACCAGTCCCCCGCCAGGGCCGCCTCGGGCAGCAGCCCCTGCTGCAGGAGGAACTCGGCGAACACGCGGACCCCGTTGCCGCACATCTCGGCGACCGAGCCGTCGGCGTTGCGGTAGTCCATGAACCACTCCGCCTCACCGGCCCACTGCGCGGCGGCGGGTTCGGCGGCCGTCCGGACGGCGCGCACGAGACCGTCGGCGCCGATACCGGCCCGCCGGTCGCACAGCCACGCCACGATGTCGCCACCGGGGTTCCAGGTGCCGTCGGCGTCGGCGACCAGCACGAAGTCGTTCTCGGTGCCGTGGCCCTTGGTGAAGGTGATCTCGCTGGTCACGCGGCCGATGCTACGGGCAGCAGGTCCAGCACCTGCCGGGCCAGGTCCTCGGGGTCGGCCCCGTCGGGCGCGGGCACCCAGTGCACGCGCCGGTCGCGGCGGAACCAGGCGTCCTGCTTGCGGGCGAAGCGGCGGGTGAGCCGGGCGGTCAGCTCGCGGGCCTGCTCCAGCGTCGTGCCGCCGTCGAGGGCGTCGAGGACCTGGGCGTAGCCGAGCGCCCGGCCGGCGGTGCGCCCCTCCCGCAGCCCCCGCGCCGCCAGGACGCGGACCTCCTCGACGAGCCCGGCGGCCCACATCCGGTCGACGCGGGCGTCGATGCGGGCGACGAGCTGCTCGCGCGGCACCGCCAGGCCGACCTGGACGGTGGGGCGCCGGTAGGTCTGCTCGGGCAGGGACGCGGCGAAGGGCTCGCCGGTGATCTCCCCGACCTCCAGGGCGCGGACGATGCGCCGGCCGTTGGTGGGCAGGATGGCGGCGGCGGCCGCGGGGTCGCGCTCGGCCAGCCGCGCGTGCAGGGCCCGGGGACCCGCCCGGTCCAGCTCGGCCTCCCACCGGGCCCGCACGCCGGGGTCCTTGCCCGGGAAGCGGAGGTCGTCGAGGGCGGCGCGGACGTAGAGACCGGAACCACCGACGAGGACGGGCACCCCGCCCCGGGCGCCGACGTCGTCGAACGCGTCGTGCGCCCACCCCTGGAAGACGGCGACCTCGGCGGTCTGCGTGACGTCGAGGACGTCGAGCAGGTGGTGCGGCACGCCGCGACGCTCGGCGGGGGTGATTTTCGCCGTGCCGACGTCCATGCCCCGGTAGAACTGCAGCGCGTCGGCGTTGACGACCTCACCAGGGGTGCCCGCGCGCTCGCCGAGCAGCCGGGCCAGGGCGACGCCGACGTCGGACTTGCCCGACGCGGTCGGGCCCACCAGCGCGATCACCGGTGGCCCACCGCCCGACCGGCCGTCGGGCGGGGGAACGTTCGAGTGGCCCACCGCGTCATCGTGGCAGAGCATCGGGCACTATCCCGTGCACCCCAGCACCGCACGACCAGGGAGGACGCCGTGGGCACCATGAATTACCTCAAGGGCAAGATCGGTGAGGCCACCGACCAGGCCCTGCACCTCGCGGACCAGGCGCGCGGCCGGGCCGGGTCCTTCGCCGCCGAGCACTCCGGCCGCGCGGACGGCGCCATCGGCAAGGCCGGTGAGTTCGTCAACAGCCGCACCGACGGCCGGTTCGCCGGTCAGGTCACGAAGGTGAGCGACCTGGCCCGCAAGGGCGTGGACCTGGCCGCCGACCAGGCCCCGCCGTCGACCGTCCCCGGTGGGGGCACGCCGATGCGCGGGGGCGTCAGCTCCCAGGGCACCACGATGAGAGGACCCGTGCGATGACCATCCCCACCCCGCCGCCGATGCCCACGCCGCCGAACCCCGTCCCCACGCCGGGTCAGCCCGGCGAGCCGCCGGTGCCCGACCCCGGACCCGCGCCCGGTCCGGACCCGGTGCCCGACCCCGCGGCTCCGCCGGCGAAGTAGGGGCGCCCGCTCAGAGCGCGCGGCGCAGGGCGGGCATCCCCAGCCCCACGGCGCGCGGCCCGTCCTGGACGTCCGGTCCGGGGCGGGCCTGCCGGGCCTCCCACGCGTCGCCGGCGCGGGTGCGGCGCACCGCGAACGAGGTGAGGTCGTCGGCCTCGAGGTAGTGCGGCGCGCCGCGGGTGACCGTCACCGTGGCCACGTCACCCGGACGCAGCGCGGTTCCCTGCGGCACCGAGAAGTGCACGAGGCGGTTGTCCGGCGCCCGGCCGGACAGCCGCTGGGTGGTGACATCCTTGCGACCCTCGCCCTCGGCCACGAGGACCTCGAGCGTGCGGCCGGTCTGGGCGACGTTCTCCTCGTGGGTGATGCGGTCCTGCAGCTCGGTCAGCCGTACGTACCGCTCCTGCACGACCGCCTTGGGGACCTGCTCGCCCATCGTCGCGGCGGGCGTGCCCGGGCGCGGGGAGTACTGGAACGTGAAGGCGCTGGAGAACCGCGCCTGCTCCACGACGTGCAGGGTCTGCTCGAAGTCCTCCTCGGTCTCCCCGGGGAAGCCGACGATGATGTCGGTGGTGATCGCGGCGTCGGGGATGCGGGCGCGGACCCCGTCGATGATCCCGAGGAAGCGGGACTGCCGGTAGGACCGGCGCATCGCCTTCAGCACGCGGTCCGAGCCCGACTGCAGCGGCATGTGCAGGCTCGGCATGACGTTGGGCGTCTCGGCCATGGCGTCGATGACGTCGTCGGTGAAGCTGGAGGGGTGCGGGCTCGTGAACCGGACCCGCTCCAGACCCTCGATGCCCCCGGTGGCTCGCAGCAGCTTGCCGAAGGCGAGCTTGTCGCCGAACTCGACGCCGTACGTGTTGACGTTCTGGCCCAGGAGCGTGACCTCCAGGACGCCCTCGGCGACGAGGGCCTCCACCTCGGCGAGCACGTCGCCGGGGCGGCGGTCCTTCTCCTTGCCGCGCAGCGCGGGCACGATGCAGAACGTGCAGGTGTTGTTGCAGCCCACCGAGATGCTGACCCACGCCGCGTAGGGGGACTCCCGGCGCGTCGGCAGCGTGGAGGGGAACGTCTCCAGGGACTCCAGGATCTCGACCTGCGCCTCGGCGTTGTGCCGGGCGCGTTCGAGCAGCACTGGCAGGGAACCGACGTTGTGGGTGCCGAAGACGACGTCGACCCAGGGGGCCTTGCGGACGATCTCGCCGCGGTCCTTCTGCGCCAGGCAGCCGCCGACGGCGATCTGCATGCCCGGCCGGCGCTCCTTGACCGGGGCGAGGTGGCCGAGGTTGCCGTACAGCTTGTTGTCGGCGTTCTCCCGCACGGCGCACGTGTTGAAGACGACGACGTCCGGCTCGACCGGCCCGGCCGCGCCCGCCTCGTCGAAGCGCACGTACCCGGCGTCCTCCAGCAGGCCCGACAGCCGCTCGGAGTCGTGGACGTTCATCTGGCAGCCGAACGTGCGCACCTGGTACGTGCGCCGCGGGTCCGGCTGGGCGGGGGCGGTCGTCGTGCTCATCACCGGCCAGTCTAGGTGACCGCGCCGGAGACCCACCGGAGTCACCGTCTCGTCACGATGTCACCACCCGCGTGGCGTTTCCGTGGACATCGTGAGCAGCTGCTGTACGGTCCAGCCGCATGAGTGACCAGGCGCAGGCCCCTCAGCCCTCACCGGCACCGGTCCCGTCGTCGCGGCCGGACCGCCGTCCCCTCGTCCGCCTGGAGGACGTCCAGAAGCACTTCGGTGCCCTGCACGTGCTGCGGGACATCGACCTGACGATCGCCGAGGGCGAGGTCGTCGTGGTCATCGGCCCGTCGGGGTCGGGCAAGTCGACGCTGTGCCGCACGATCAACCGGCTGGAGACGATCGACTCCGGGCGCATCACGATCGACGACGAGGACCTGCCCGCCGAGGGCAAGGCCCTGGCCGCGCTGCGCTCCGACGTCGGGATGGTCTTCCAGGCCTTCAACCTCTTCGCGCACAAGACGGTGAAGGAGAACGTGACCCTCGGGCCGGTCAAGGTCCGCGGCGTGAGCGCGGCCGCCGCCGGCAAGCGGGCCGACGAGCTGCTGGCCCGCGTCGGGCTCGCCGACCAGGGCTCGAAGTACCCGGCCCAGCTCTCCGGCGGCCAGCAGCAGCGGGTCGCCATCGCGCGGGCCCTGGCGATGGACCCCAAGGTCATGCTCTTCGACGAGCCGACCTCGGCCCTGGACCCGGAGATGATCAACGAGGTGCTCGACGTCATGACCTCCCTGGCCAAGGAGGGCATGACCATGGTCGTCGTCACGCACGAGATGGGCTTCGCCCGCCGCGCCGCCGACCGCGTCGTGTTCATGGCCGACGGGGCGATCCTCGAGGACACCGACCCCGAGACGTTCTTCACCGCGCCCCGGCACGAACGCGCGAAGGACTTCCTCTCGAAGATCCTCACCCACTGACCACCGTCCGGGACGAAGCACCACCAACAGGAGGCACCACCCATGAGGAACTTCCGCACCGCCGCCCTCGCCGGCGTGGCCACCGCCGTCCTCGCCCTCACCGCCTGCGGCGGCGACGGTGACACCTCCACCGACGAGGCCGCGCAGCCCAGCGCCGACGCCAGCGCCTCCTTCGAGGCCGGCACGACGATGGCCGACATCAACCAGGCCGGCACCATCACGATCGGCACCAAGTTCGACCAGCCCGGGTTCGGCGAGGCCAACCTGTCCGGCGACCCCGAGGGCTTCGACGTCGACGTGGCCGAGTACATCGCCGCCAAGCTCGGGGTCGAGCCGGACAGCATCACCTGGACCGAGGCCCCCAGCGCCCAGCGCGAGGACCTCATCGCCAACGGTGACGTCGACATGGTCGTCGCCACGTACACGATCAACGACAAGCGCAAGGAGCGCGTCACGTTCGCCGGCCCCTACTACGAGGCCGGCCAGCAGATCATGGTCAACGCCGACAACACCACCATCACCGGGCCGGACGACCTCAAGGCCAACCCGGACGTGACGATCTGCTCCGTCACCGGGTCCACCCCGGCCGAGAACATCCGGCAGTACCTGGCCGCCCCCGGCCAGCTCGTCGAGTTCGACGTCTACGACAACTGCGTCGACGCCATGAAGAACGGCCAGGTGCAGGCCATGACCACCGACAACGTCATCCTCACCGGCTACGTCGCGCAGAACGAGGGCGAGTTCAAGCTCGTCGGCGAGCAGTTCACCGAGGAGCCCTACGGGATCGGCATCGAGAAGGGTGACACCGCCTTCTGCGAGTTCATCAACGAGACCCTGCAGGAGATGTCCGAGGACGGCTCCTACGAGGAGGCGTGGACGGCGACCGCGGGCCAGTTCGAGGGCACCGAGGTGCCCACGCTGCCCGAAACCGCTCCCTGCTCCTGACCCACCCCCGCACCGCTGAGCCCCCGGAGGCCTGACCCGTGAGTGTCGTGACGGACAACCTCGACCTGTGGTGGGGAGGTTTCCTGCGCTCCCTGGGCATCGCCCTCTGGGGTGCGGTCGGCAGTCTCGCCTGGGGCACGGTCCTCGCCGTCTTCCGCATCTCCCCCGTGCCCGTCCTGCGCGGTTTCGGCGCCTTCTACGTGACCTGGCTGCGCAACACCCCGCTGGCGATCGTGCTGTTCACCATGGCGTTCGGCATCCCCAGCCTGGGGATCAACGTCTCGTTCTACGCCTTCGGCGTCACCGGGCTGGTCCTCTACACCTCCGCCTTCGTGTGCGAGGCGGTGCGCTCCGGCATCTCGACCGTCCCCACGGGCCAGGCGGAGGCGGCTCGCTCGATCGGCCTGACGTTCTCCCAGACCCTGGGCCTGGTCGTCGTGCCGCAGGCGCTGCGGGCCGTGGTGCCCCCCGTCGGCAACGTGATCATCGCGATGATCAAGAACTCCGCGGTCGTGGGCGCCATCGGCGTCGGCGGGGACCTCTTCAGCGTCTACAACCGCCTCACCAGCGCCCAGGGCTACGCGGCCCTGCCCACGATCACCGGCATGGCGGTCGGTTTCCTCGTCCTGACCCTGTCCGCGGCCGGTCTGCTGGCCCTCTTCGAACGCCGGACGGTGATCGCCCGATGAGCGCCCCCACCGCTGTCCTCTTCGACGCCCCGGGCCCGAAGGCGCGGCGACGCACCCTCGTCAGCAGCGTCGTGGCCGGGCTGGTGCTGCTGGTCCTGCTCGTCCTCGTCGTGGTGCGCCTGGCCGACCGCGGCCAGCTCGACGCCGAGCTGTGGAACCCGTTGGTCAACCCCGCCGACGAGGACTTCCCCGCCGTCTGGCAACGCATCGGCGCCGGTCTGCGGGTCACGCTGCTGGGCGCCGGCCTCGCCGTCGCCGCCTCCCTCGTCATCGGCCTCGTCCTGGCCTCGCTGCGGCTGAGCCTGGGCCGGGTGGCGCGGACCCCGCTCGTCGGGGTGATGGAACTGCTGCGCGGTCTGCCGGTGATCGTCACGATCCTCTACACCGACATCCTGCTGCGAGCCGTCGGCGCCCACCGCGGCCCACTGCTCTCCCTGGTCATCGCGCTCACCCTCTACAACTGCGTGATCATCGCGGAGATCACCCGCGCCGGCGTCCAGTCGCTGCCCAAGGGGCAGGTGGAGGCCGGGCTCGCCGTGGGGCTGACCCGGGGGCAGGTCATGCGCTTCGTCCAGCTGCCCCAGGCGGTGCGGGCGATGCTGCCGGCCCTCATCAGCCAGCTCGTCGTCATCCTCAAGGACACGGCCCTGGCCAGCATCGTGCTGACCGGCATCCAGGACCTCGGCAAGATCGCCGACCAGCTGTCGGGCTTCCTGGACAACACGCTGCAGACCTACTTCGTCGTCGGCCTGATCTACATCGCCATGAACCTCGTGCTCGAGCAGATCGCGAAGCTCGTCCAGCGTCGGATGTCCGGCAGCGCTCGCTCGAGGGCCGACGTCCCGGTCGACCAGGGGAGGCAGGTCACCGGCGGCCAGAACATCTGACCGCCGGTTCCCGGCAGTCCTCGCTCAGATGTCGTCGCGGACCGTGTACAGCGTGAGCTTGCGGTCCGCGACGATGCTCCCCAGCCGCGAGGCACCCTCCGGGGTGGCCCGGAAGGCCCGGTAGGCGTCGTCGTTCTCCACCGACTGCCACCGCTCGACGATCGAGACGTGCTGCTCGTCGGCGTTGTCGAAGAGGACCTCGCAGCCGAGGTTGCCCTCGAACGAGCGGGTCGCCTCGAGGGTCTCGGTGAGGATGGCCGGGGCTTGGGCGACTCCCTCGGCCGTGAGGGTCAGTTCCAGGATCGCGATGGTGGTCACGGGCAGAACCTACGCCTGCTGCTCCAGCGCCTCGCGCACGACCCGGAGCACGACGTCGGTGGGGAACCCCCGCCGGGCCAGCATCCCGAAGAGGCGCCGCTCGGCCACGGCCCGTTCCAGGCCCCGCACCGAGCGCAGCTTGCGCTCGACGAGGTCGCGCGCCGCCTCCAGTTGGGTGTCGTGGTCGACGACCTCCAGCGCCTGCTCGGCGGTGTCGTCGTCGACGCCCTTGCGGCGCAGCTCCTGGGCCAGAGCGCGCCGGCCTCGGCCGACGCTGCGCGAGCGCACCCAGCCGTCGGCGAAGGCGCGGTCGTCGACGAGACCGACCTCCTCGAACCGGTCGAGGACCTCGAGCGCGACGTCGGCCGGCACGTCGCGCGCCGCCATCTTCTCGGCCAGCTGCGCCCGCGTGCGCGGGGCCATCGTCAACTGCCGCAGCGCGATGGTGCGGGCGACCTCGCGCGGGTCGGCCTCCCGGTCCGGGTTCTCCCCCGGACCGGGCGGCGTCTGGTCGCGAGGACTCAGAACTCGACCTTCGCCTCGGTGTCGACCTCGGCGGGGGCGTCCACGCGGGCGCCGATGCCGAGCTTCTCCTTGATGCGCTTCTCGATCTCGTCGCCGAGGTCGGGGTTGTCGCGCAGGAAGGCGCGGGCGTTCTCCTTGCCCTGGCCGAGCTGGTCGCCCTCGTACGTGTACCAGGCCCCGGACTTGCGGACGAAGCCGTGCTCGACGCCGAGGTCGATGAGGCCGCCCTCCCGGGAGATGCCCTGGCCGTAGATGATGTCGAACTCCGCCTGCTTGAACGGCGGGGACACCTTGTTCTTGACGACCTTGACCCGGGTCCGGTTGCCGACGGGCTGGGTGCCGTCCTTCAGCGTCTCGATCCGGCGCACGTCCAGGCGCACCGAGGCGTAGAACTTCAGCGCCTTGCCGCCCGTCGTCGTCTCGGGCGAGCCGAACATGACGCCGATCTTCTCGCGGAGCTGGTTGATGAAGATGGCCGTCGTGCCCGAGTGGTTCAGCGCACCGGTGATCTTGCGCAGGGCCTGCGACATGAGCCGCGCCTGCAGACCGACGTGGCTGTCGCCCATCTCGCCCTCGATCTCGGCCTTGGGCACGAGGGCCGCGACCGAGTCGATGACGATGATGTCGAGCGCGCCGGAGCGGATCAGCATGTCCGCGATCTCCAGCGCCTGCTCCCCGGTGTCCGGCTGGGAGACGAGCAGGGCGTCGGTGTCGACGCCGAGCTTGGCGGCGTAGTCCGGGTCGAGCGCGTGCTCGGCGTCGATGAAGGCGGCGATGCCGCCCTTGCGCTGGGCGTTGGCCACCGCGTGCAGGGCGACCGTCGTCTTCCCCGAGGACTCCGGGCCGTAGACCTCCACCACGCGCCCGCGCGGCAGGCCGCCGATGCCGAGGGCCACGTCGAGCGCGATCGCGCCCGTGGGGATGACCTCGATCGGGGGACGGACGTCGTCGCCCAGCCGCATGACCGAGCCCTTGCCGAAGTTCTTGTCGATCGCGGCGAGCGCGGCGTCGAGGGCCTTCTCGCGGTCCGCAGGAGCGGGCATGTCCTCACCTCTGGTCGTGGTTCCAACTGATGCGGGTCACGCTAGGACGGACCTCCGACACGACCCCCGCACGAGCGGGGGACTGTGGACGGCACGACCCGGCGAACCCCTGTGGACACCGCGATGCTATCCGTACACGTGTTCGATCCCAAGCCGCAGCGGTGAGGCGTGTCGGCTGTCATGTCTCAGGACGTCGGTGACAGTTCTGCATCAAGACACTCGGTGACACTTCCAGCCGTCGTGGTGGTGACACTCCTCGGTCCTCCGAGCCCCGCTCCGCCGCCGCAGCCGGCTAGCGCGTAGTCCTCTCCCCCTACCTCAGAGATGACCGCGCGTGGTGAGGCGGGGCCGGCTCCACGACGGTGGACGGTCACGGCCAGGCGAGCGGCGCCCGCAGCTCACCGACGCCGCCGACTTCACGGTCACGGACGTCATGGTCATGGCGATGTCCGGGTGCAAGTCGAGCACGAAGATCACCTGCATATGCCTGCGGTGCGCGCACCGGCCTCCGCTACACAAGGCCGAGACCGACCAGGACTGCGAAGCTATCGGCGATCATGCTCGAAACACCCGAGATTGCTGCGACGGCCGGCGTGGCAAGTTCATGCCGCGGCCACACCTTGGCTAAGTGCCGCGTGGCGGACACGGACCAGCACCAGACCGGCGATGACGAAGACGGGTCCTACGTAGACCCCTGGTCCCACGTGCACGCCAAAGGATATCCAAGCTGGATACACCCCAAGTCTCACGCACCCCCCTCGGCCCCCTGCACGACCTGCGCGGTCATCCCGGGGTACACGCGGAACGTACGGTCATCCCGCGGTGCACGGCAAAGGGTCCTCTCAGGTCGTGGCCTAGATTCGGATGGAGCCGACCTCGCTGCCATCGGCGGCGTACGCAGTCAGGGTGGGCCTGTCCTCAGGCTTCATCGACTGCAACGGGTACCAGCCAAACAGGTAGCCCTCTACCTCCACCACGGGGTACCGCTCCCCGTCCAGCGTTCGCAGCTCACCGGTAACGGCGTCTCCAGCCCGTGCCCACCACACAACGGCGGTGTTGGTGGTCATCAGGGTGTCGAACCCGAAGTCTGCTGTGCTGGGCGCACTGTGACAGAAGCTGCCGCCGTCGTTGAAGTCGTTGGGTACAGGCTCAGCTGCACTCGCCGCGGTCTCGAAGACGGGGCCGATGCACGTCTGGCCCTCGCTGTTGGTGCTGGTCAGGACGCTGAAGATTCCCCCGTAGGGGCCTGGTGCGGTCGCCGCTCGGGTCGCGGTCCCCGGATCGACGGCGCCGTCGAGGTTGTCGTTCCAGTAGCCGTAAGCGTCCAGGATGGACTGCGGTCGCATGCCGTCGTTGATGACGTCGATGGCGGCGGCTACGCCGGGTGCGGCTACGACGGCGAGGGCGACCGCACCGGCCAGGGCTGCCCACTTGCGTCGACGGGGCCTCGACGGCTGGGCCCGCGGCTTGGTGTGGGACGTGGCCTGGGAGTCGGCGCGGGTGGTGCGGTCGGCCAGGATGCGTTCGCGCACTGCCATCTGCTCAACCGGGGTCCACACCGCATCCAGGGACGTCTGCGGGCGCATCTGGTGGAGGAGCTCGAATCGGTCTTGGCTCATGCTGGGCTCCCAGGGGTGAGCAGGGTCTGTGGTTGCGGTAGCTCGCTGGCCTGGTCGTGGCTTTGGAGGCGACGGCGAGCTCGAAAGAGTGGGACGTGGAAGGTGGGGACGGAGCAGCCGGCCACCTTGGCCGCTTCTACTGGTGAGAGCCCGTCCCAGGCGATGAGCAGGAGCGCTTCGCGTTCGGTGGCGGTCAAGGCGGCCAGGGCCGCAAGAACCTCCGCCCGGTCGGTGATCACGTCCTCGGCGCCGGGGGCAGTGGCCAGAGCCTGGTGCAGGTGGGTGACCTCATCGCGCAGCAGGGCTTGGCGGTAGCTGGAGCGACGCTGATTGTGCAGGGTGTTGCGGGCCACGACCAACAGCCAGGGCAGTGGCTCTCCTGGTACGTGAGCCAGACGACGCCAGGCGATGAGGAACGTCTCGGAGACGACCTCTTGAGCCAGGTCACGGTCGGTGTGTCGTAGCGCGTAGGCCAAGACGCGCCCGGCGTATGCCTCCCACAGCGTGGTGAAACGTTGGGCGTCGGACTCAGGAGGCGAGGGGTCGTTGTCTGTCGCACTCATACCTGGTGATGTCCGCTCACGGCACAGTCTTACCTGCAGATCCTGGTGATTCACGTACAACGCGGATGGGGCGTCCTCCGCACGAGAGCGCCAGGCGAGAGGACGTCACGATCATGGTTCCTCTCTATGTCAAGGGGCCCTTGCGACGACGTCCATCGGTGGGGATGCTGGTTCCTGCGGGTCCGGGAAGTGGCTCATCCGAAGAACCGACACCGGGGTCGCAGTCGGTCGCGCTGGA